>SLIL01000119.1 GCA_007135645.1 Bacteroidales bacterium | reverse complement strand
CCATACACACGGTTATCCAGAAGGTAATGCAGTCGTTCAGAGATCCGGTAATCTTCAATTTCTCTTTGCGCGGCTTTTTCCAGGATGCCGTCAGCGGTAGTGTAGGGCAGGAACTGGATAGCATCTCTTGGATAGGATCCCTCCACCCGGCCATAGGTTATGCGCAGTGTTCCGTTGGCATCGGGGAAAAAGAGGCTGTCGGGGTAAATTTCTTTCAGGGATGCGGTATAAACCCTGTAAAGGCTGTCGAGCGTGTTCTGTGCCATCTGCATGGGCGCCTGGATGTCGGAAGTGACAAAATCAATAAGCCCTGAGGCTAGGGAGTAAGCCGGGTCACGCGTTATTTTCCGGTGATCACGAGCCCGGTAATTCTCCAGAAATGCAAGGGTGCTTTCTTTTGATGCAAACATGGATCTTCTGAACACACGATGGGTAAAATCGTCAAAATTACCTTTGTGTCTGTTGTTGATCTCTTCAAGTACCGGTGGCATATAGCCTTGTTGCGATCTTTGTGTGTAATGCTCAAGCAGGGCAGTCATGATCTCACGATCCACAGGTGCGTGGTAGTCCCTGAAGAATCTTTCGGCAGCATCCTGCATTCGCAACACTTCTCCCCGCAGCGTTTCTTCGTCAGTTTCGCTGTTCATGCTAAGGTTCACCAGTCTGTTAAACTGCCCGGCAAATCTTACCAGTTCAATATTTCTGCCGGTTTCAAAATAGAGCCTGAAAGCAAATCTGTAAGGATGATACAAACGGTAGGTTTCTTCAAATTCATTGATCAGCCCCGACAACTCAGCGGCTATCTCCGGGTTGTTGTTTACCCATTGTTCAAACTTTTCTTCCTGCTGCTTCTTTACATTTACAGCATCCAGCTGTGCAAGTCCTCTGTTTTCTCCCATCCACCTTTTCCAGGCATTGGAAATACCTGCATGCTTTCCCGCGTACTGTATCCTTACGGTATCACTCTGGGCCATAAAATGCTCATAAATGCGAAGAATGTCCGTACGTACCTCAATCCCCATGGGGTTTTCCTTATTCATGATAAAATCCACAGCATGGGATGTAAGGTAGCGGTTGGTGCGTCCCGGGAAACCATAAACCATGGTAAAATCATGTTCGTTCAGTTTTCTGTTGGATATACTGAAGTGTTTTGCCGGGCGGTAAGGGACATTGTCAGGGCTGTAGTCTGCAGGTTCGTTGTTTTCATCAGCATAAACCCTGAAAAGCATAAAATCGCCCGAATGCCTGGGCCACATCCAGTTGTCAATATCGCCACCATACTTACCTATGGAAGATGGGGGAGCCCCCACCATACGCACATCGCGAAAAATCTGGTATACAAACAAATAGTATTCGTTTCCAAAATAGAATGGGTTTACCTGTGCACTGTAGCGTCCATTTTCTGCAGCCGCCCGTTCTATCTTGCGTGAAATGCTATCCACCGCTGCACCAAATTCTTTTTCAGTCATGCCCGGGGTTAATCCTGCCCTGATCTGATCTGTAACGTCTTCCATCCTTACCAGGATCGTGATCGTCAGTCCTTCGTTGGGAAGTTCTTCATCCTTGTTTGTCGCCCAGAAGCCGTGGGTAAGGTAGTCGTTTTCAACGGTGCTGTGCCGTTGTATCTGGCCATATCCGCAGTGGTGGTTAGTAATGAGCAGTCCGTGCTCTGAGATAAAGGCCCCGGTACAGCCACGGCCAAAGCGAACGATGGCATCCTTAAAACTTACACCATCTGGGTTATACAGATCCAGGGCCGAGAGTTCCAGCCCCATGGCTTGCATTTCCTCCATGTTTTTGTGAATCAGTGATGGAAGCCACATCCCCTCAACGGCACGAAGTGTAGGAAGGGTAATCAGAATGACAGAAAGGAACAGGATGAGTTTCTTCATTTTTCTTTTTTTCTTGGTGGTGAAAACAAAAGCAGGCTACCCTGAAATAGTCTTTGCAAGAAAACGCCAAATACTGCGTTATTCTCGTTTTTGAATCAGTCATTTACGAAAAGTAAACTCCTTAGATTCATCTCGCCTAAAAGCGAGACGAAAGCCTTGTCTTTGACGTTTTCTTATCAAAGACCTAAAAAATTTGGGTTTTCTTGCTGGCACTACATAGTCTGCAATATCATAATTAAAATTTTCGGATCAGATGATTGCTATGCAGCTGATCTCCACGTCAACATTCAAAGGAAGTCCTGCTACCTGAACTGTTTCGCGTGCAGGAGGGTCTTCCTTGAAATAGGTGCCGTATATCTCATTGATAAGAGGAAAGTCCTTCATGTCAGAGATGAAGATGCTGCATTTTACCACATTGGAAAAATCCATTCCTGCTTCATGCAGAATGGCCTTCAGGTTTTCCATTACCATTCGGGTTTGCTCCTTAACATCCCCTTTTACCAGCTCAGAAGTAGCAGGATTCATTGGGATCTGTCCTGAAACATACAATGTATTGTTTTTCATGACAGCCTGATTGTAAGGGCCAATGGGTTTGGGGGCTTTCTCGGTATTGATGATTTTTTTCATGCGACCATATTTTATAGATTATCAATTTGGTTGACTGATCGGGTTGGGTGATTGTTATGAATAGCAAAAATAGAACTTTTTGAATTCTTTTTCAGATAATTCAGGTTAACTTATTCACTGAAATATATCCGTTTCACCCTAGAGGGGATGGCCGTAAAAACTTCGTAAGGGATGGTGCGGAGCTTCCCGGCAATCTCTTCAATAGTGGGTTTTTCGCCAAAAATGATCACCTCATCTCCTTCAGCTGCATCAATACCGCTGATATCGAGGCAGCACATGTCCATGGAAATGTTTCCAATGATGCTTGCTGCCTGGCCATTCACCATCATGTAGCCGATGCCATTGCCAAGGCTGCGGTTTAATCCGTCGGCATAACCCACCGGTACGATGGCGATCCGGGTGTTTTTTTGCAATAAGGCGGCCCTGTTGTAACCTACACTTTCCCCGGCAGCAAGATTTTTTACCTGTGAAACCACAGTTTTGAAAGTGGTTACATTTTGCAAATGACCAGAAAGGGCAGAAGATGGATCGATCCCGTAAAGACCAATCCCAACCCGTACCATGTCAAAATGATACTCCGGGAAACGGGTTATGGCAGCCGAATTGGAAATATGTTTAAGGAAAGTATGCCCGAGTTCTTTCTCCAAATGCTGGCAGATCTCATCAAACTCAGATGCCTGTTGCCGGGTAAATGGGTCAAATCTGGCCAGGTCGCTGGCTGCAAAGTGAGAGAACACCGAGGCAACCCGCAGATTGGGATATGCCTTTAAAACGGTGATTAACTCCCGGATCTCATCTTTCATGAAGCCCAACCGGTGCATACCTGTATCAATTTTTAAATGAACAGGGAAAGGATTTTCAGCATTAAAGTTTTTAAAGTGCTGTGCTTCGGAGGCTATCCGCTTTAGCAGTGAAAGAGAGTATATTTCAGGCTCAAGGTTGTAGCGAAAGAGGATATCCAGATTGTGCAATTCAGGATTCAGCACCACGATGGGCAGGGATATTCCCGCATTGCGAAGCTCATTCCCTTCATCTGCAAATGCAACAGCAAGGTAGTCAACACCATGATATTGCAATACATTGGCAATTTCAAAACTTCCGCTACCATAAGAGAAGGCTTTTACCATGGCCATGATCCTGGTGCCGGGATTCAGTATTCCCTTGTAAACATTCAGATTGTGAACCAGTGCATCCAGATTGATCTCCAGCAATGTCTGATGATCTTTCAGCTGTAATTTGTTCCCGATCTGCTCAAATTCAAATTCCCTGGCCCCTTTGAGTAAAATACCCATGTTGTTTAAGGAGGTGTAGTCGAACTGATCAAGAAAAGTTTTTGTGTCGGGAAAAAAACGGGTAGAAATCTCTTCAAACATCTCTTTATGAGAGGATATGTCATGGCCGATGCCAATGAGTTGCTGAATGGATTTTTGCCGGAGAATGGCTGCGATCTTCCTGTATAGTTCATTCTCTGCCATACCTGACTGGCGGATGTCAGAAAGTATGGCAACCTTTTTTTTGTTTTTTGCCTGGGCATTGAGAAAATCCAGGGCTATGTCAAGGGAAAGAAAATCGGAACTATAGGCATCATTCACCAGGACACAATGGTTTATGGCATGTTTCATCTCCATTCGCATGGCAATAGGTGAAAGATGTTGTATCCTGTCAATCATGGCTTCGTGAAACATACCGGTGGCAAATAGAAATGCCAGGCAATTCATGATGTTTTCCAGCGATGCCTTGTCGTTGAATGGGAGTGTAAGGGTGTAATAAAGTTTTTTGTAGCTTATCCTGATCTTTGTGCTCCTTTTTTTTGCCTGGGTAGAGAGGAGTACCAGATCATTGTTGCTGGCCTGGCCCCAGGAAAATAGTCTGAGATGGGGCAGTCGGGATGCCTGCTGGCGAATCGTTTGGGCAAGTATCTCCTGGTCGCTGTTAAATACAAGCAGTTTGGAATTTTTGAAAAGCCTGAGCTTTTCCATGATCTTGCTGCGGGTGTCAGGAAAACCCTCGTCATGCGCCGGACCGATATTGGTAAAAATGCCCGTATCTGGCTGGATGATCCTTTCAAGATGCTCCATCTCTCCCATGCGCGATATCCCTGCCTCAAAAATACCCTGCCTGTGATTGTGATCTATGAGCCAGACTGAAAGGGGCACACCTATCTGCGAGTTGTAGCTCCGTGGGTTTTTTACAAGTGCAATATCCGGTGCAAGCAGTTGAGAAAGCCATTCTTTAACGATAGTTTTGCCATTGCTGCCGGTAATCCCCAGTACGGGCAGTGAAAATTTTTTGCGGTGCTTCTGTGCAAGGGTTTGAAGTGCCACAAGCGTATCAGGCACAAGAATAAAGGCCGCTTTATTGAAAAAGGAGCTGTTTTCGGGTAGTTCAGAAACCACAAAGCATGCACCTCCCTTGTCGATCAGTTCGGGGATATATTTGTGGCCGTTGTTTTTACTGGTCTTCAGTGCAAAAAATACATAGTTTTTTCCAGCTGCACGACGGCTATCCGTTAAAAGTGTTGAAATCAGCAGTTCATCAGAGATGGTGCCATGCAGGCTTCCCTGCATCATTTGGGCCAGTTCTTTTATGGTATATGCCAGGGCCATACCTT
>SLIL01000359.1 GCA_007135645.1 Bacteroidales bacterium | reverse complement strand
ATTTGCCCGCAACAACCAAAGTGATCAGAAATACGTGATCTGCAATGCCGATGAGGGCGACCCCGGGGCGTTCATGGATCGCTCCATCCTGGAGGGCGACCCCCACAGCGTGCTGGAAGGGATGATCATATGCGGATTTGCCATCGGGGCATCGGAAGGTTATATCTACTGCCGGGCCGAATACCCTCTGGCCATCAAACGGCTCAACATCGCCATTAAGCAAGCCAGGCAAAAAGGTTACCTGGGAAAAGAAATTTTCGGGATACCCAACTTCAACTTTGATATCCAGATCAAAGAAGGGGCCGGCGCCTTTGTTTGTGGTGAAGAAACGGCACTTATCGCCTCCATTGAAGGAGAGCGGGGCATGCCACGCCGCCGTCCCCCCTTCCCTGCCGAAAGTGGTTTGTGGAAAAGCCCCACCAACATCAACAACGTGGAAACTTTTGCCAACATCCCCTGGATCGTGTATAACGGAGCCGAAGAATATGCAAAATACGGAACAGAAAAAAGCAAAGGCACAAAGGTTTTTGCCCTTACCGGAAAGATCAACCACGGCGGTCTGGTGGAAGTGCCCATGGGCATCACCATAAAAGATATAATTTATAAGCTGGGAGGCGGCATTCCCGGAGGTAAAAAGTTTAAAGCCGTACAATTGGGTGGCCCTTCCGGGGGTTGTATCCCCGAATACCTTTCTCACACCCAGGTTGACTACGACAGCGTAAATGCTACGGGGGCCATCATGGGGTCAGGTGGTATGGTTGTAATGGATGAAACTACCTGCGTGGTGGATGTGGCCAGGTTCTTCCTTGACTTTACCCAGAAAGAATCCTGCGGAAAATGTACGTTCTGCCGTATCGGCACCAGGCGTATGCTTGAGACCCTCACCCGGATTACCGAAGGGGAAGGCCGGGAAGGAGACATGGAGTTGCTGGAAGAGCTGGCAGGTACCATTAAAGACAGTTCGCTGTGTGGCCTTGGACAAACGGCACCCAATCCGGTGCTTACTACCATTAAGTATTTCCGCGATGAGTACGAAGCCCATATTCGCGATAAGAAGTGTCCGGCCCTGAGCTGTAAAAAACTCCTAACCTATGAAATAGACCCGGAAAAATGCACCGGTTGTACTGCCTGTGCCAGGGGTTGCCCGGTAGATGCCATTGAAGGAGAAAAGAAGCAAACCCACAATATCCTCCAGGATATTTGCATTCAGTGTGGTGTTTGCTACACCAAGTGCAAATTTCAGGCTATCAAACTTTCATAACCAAACACCATTAACCTGCAGCTCCTGCTGGCTGCAACACCAAAAAGTACCATACAATGAGTAAACTCAACATCATCATAAACGGAAAAATCGTTCAGGGTCTCAGAGGTGAATCCATACTTGAAATGGCGCGCCGCCTGGACATCCAGATCCCCACCCTTTGTCATGACCCGCGACTGGAACCCTATTCCTCATGCTATCTGTGTGTAGTAGAGGTGGAAGGGATGCGTGGCCTCCAGCCGGCATGCTCCACAAAGATTGCCGAAGGGATGCGCATTGAAACCGAAAACAACCGGGTGCAAAAATCCCGCAAGTTTGCCCTTGAACTTATGGCCAGCAATCACTATGCTGACTGCGTGGCACCATGCAAGGAAACCTGCCCGGCCGGGGTTGATGTGCAGGGGTACATCGCCCTGATCAACCAGGGTAAACACCGCGAAGCCACCGGGTTGATCAAAAAAACAAACCCGCTGCCTGCCATTTGCGGCCGTGTGTGCGTGCGTCCCTGCGAAGTGGCCTGCCGCCGCAACCTGGTAGAAGGAATTGGTGTAGGGATTGATTACCTGAAACGTTATACTTCAGACATTGACCTGGAATCAAAGGATCGATTTATGCCGGAGGTAAAACCTGCCACCGGAAAAAAAGTGGCCATCATTGGTGCTGGACCCGGAGGCCTTACTGCTGCTTATTTCCTGGCCTGCGAAGGGCATCATGCAGAGATCTTTGAAGCAAGTCCGCATCCGGGTGGAATGCTTCGCTACGGGATTCCCCCCTACCGGCTGCCCAACGAAATCATTGACAAGGAAGTAGAAGGAATTACCGCCCTTGGGGTTAAGATCCACTACAACCAGAAGCTGGGCGACAATCTCTCCTACAAAGAAATGAAAGAAAATTTCGATGCCGTGATCCTGGGTATCGGATCACAAAACGGCACCGGTATTGGTTGCGAAAACGATGATGCCGGCAATATCTTTTCGGGGATCGACTTTTTACGCAATATGGAGATGACGGGCCAGAAATACGACTTCACGGGCAAGAAAGTAGGCGTGATCGGAGGTGGGAATACGGCCATGGATTGTTGCCGGACAGCCATGCGGTGCGGTTCAACCGATGTAACGGTACTTTACCGCCGCACCGAGAAGGAAATGCCTGCCAACCCCATAGAAATCCATGAATCAAAGCTGGAGGGGATTAAATACTCTTTCCTTACGGCACCGGCAAAGGTAAATAAAGACGATAAGGGCAACCTTCAATCGCTCACCTGCTATAAAATGCAGCTGGGCGAGCCGGATGCTTCAGGACGTAGGCGCCCGGTAAAGATCGAAGGATCGGAGTTTGACATTGAGCTGGACTACATTCTCGCTGCCATTGGCCAGAAAACCAATGTCAACTTCATTGACGACATCAACGAGTATGCCGACACCGAGCTTGTCCTCAATAAGTGGGGCGATATCGATGCCAAACCCAAAACCCTGCAAACTTCCATAGAAAACGTTTTTGCCTGTGGCGACGGTGTTACCGGCCCGGCGACCCTTATCGAGGCCATCGCACAGGGGCGCCTGGCAGCACAAAGCTGCAGCAAGTATCTGAATGGAGAGGCTGTAACCCCGCCCGATTATGAATTTATCAGCCGCAAGGATGCATTTACAGAACAGAAGCAGGATGAATACGAACACTACTTCGAAAAACAATCGCGCGAAGAGATGCCCACCATGGATCCCAATGGCCGGATTAATTTTGAAGAGGTTGAACTGGGCTACACCCCGGAACAAGCCATTAACGAAACCCATCGATGCCTGGAGTGCGGCTGTTCTGAATACTACACCTGTGATCTGAAAAAATTCTCCACACAATACCAGGTGGAGCAGAAACGATTTGAAGGGCAATACCAGAAATTTCATGTGGACTTTTCTCATCCCCACATTGAGATCGATAACAACAAGTGTATCCTTTGTGGACGTTGTGTGCGTATTTGCAAGGAGGTTGTGGGGGCCAATGCCCTGGGACTGGTAAACCGTGGTTTTGAAACATACGTGGCACCCAGCCTGGGCGAGAAGCTCAGCGATACCCATTGCGAATCCTGTGGAATGTGTATTTCCACCTGCCCCACCGGTGCCCTCACTGAGAATGTGCCCTTTAAGGCTGGTCCGCTTGCACTGGAGAGTTTTAAGTCGGTATGTAACTTTTGCTCCATAGGATGTGAGGTGGAATACCACCACAAATCGGGCTTTGTAACCCGCGTAACGGGCAGTAAGGGACTGATCAACAAAGACTCCAATATTTGCCGGTTGCCACGTTTTGGATACAAGTACCTCAACAACAAGGATCGGATTACCCGTCCGCTTATCCGCAAAAACGGGGAATACAGTGAAATAGCATTTGAGGAGGCTTACCGTATCATTGCTGAGAAGATCCGTGAAGTGCAACCCGATGAAAATGCATTCTTTGCCGGGGCCCGCCTCACCAACGAAGAGATCTACCTTATTCAGAAACTGGCCCGGGCCGGTGCCTTTACTAACAACATCTCCAGTTTCCACTACATGGAACGTGGCGGAGGCTACCTGGCCAATGCCGAAGAAAGCGTTCCGTTTGATCAGCTTTCCAAAGCCGGAAAGATCTATCTGCTGGGCAGCGAGATAAACGAAGAGAATGGGGTAGCCGGATTCTGGCTTTATAACAATTGCCATAAACACAACATTCCCCTTACCATCATCACTGAGAAGGAGAATAGCAGCATGGAGCATAAGGCAGATGAAATATTAAGAATCAAATCCAGCTATCATTTTGTAAAAGCAGCCATCAATTATATATTGAGTCAGGGGCTTGAAAATGGCGTTTACCTTGATGATCACTGTCCTGATTTTGAAGACTTTAAGATCAATGTGCTGGCACAGGATTACAATGAGCTGGTAAAAGCCAGTGGGTTGTCGCAGGAAGCCATTGCAGAGTTTGCTTTTGAATACAATGTGGAGCAACATTCAGTGATTGTTTTTTCGGAAAAGCATCTATCATCCAACACCTGCACAGAGCTGCGCAACCTTGCCCTGATAACCGGCAAGATAGGCAAAACCGCCTCCGGACTTATAGCCCTGAAAGAGAAGAACAATGCCCAGGGCATTTTTGACATGGGTGGTTGTGCTGCCCTTGCGCCCGGAGGGCGAAAAATGGAGGATCAGGAGGTTGCAGACCTTATCAAAGAAGCCTGGCAGCTGGATAAACTGCCCGAAACCATAGCCAACAGCCAGATGCAACTGCTGGAAGAAGGAAAGATCAAAAACATGTTTATTTTTGGGGAAGACCCGGTAGGCACCGCGCTGAATAAAAGTAAAACCACCGGCTGGATGAGCAAAGCCTCCTTCAGGGTGGTGCAGGATTATTTCATGAGCGAAACGGCACAACAGGCTGACCTGGTATTGCCGGCCACCCTGCCATTTGAAACCGGGGGCAGCTTTACCAATACCCAGAAATTTATCCAGCAATTCGGCATTACCCATCAAGGGCCTGTTGAACACACCGGTTTTGAGCAATTGAAAAACCTGCATCATCAGCTTGGGGTCAAAAACGGCTTTGAAACACCCGCTGATGTAATGCTGGAGGCTGCAGGAATACTGCAAAAACTATCTGCCCAGGAATCCTCCAGGCAGCTTAATTTCACCAAAGCAGACAACCCCGGGCGGATGTTTGACTTTGGTTGCGACCACTTAAGCAAAAAAGAAATTTTTTAATTGTGGGGCTATTTTGAAAACTATATTAACCTAATAATGAGAAAAACAAACACCCCCCAACTCGCAGAAATACAATTAGTTGCGAACTCCCCCTCTTAGGGGGCTGGGGGGGTATTGAAGTTTTCAAAGTCGTCCCAATTGCGT
>SLIL01000328.1 GCA_007135645.1 Bacteroidales bacterium | reverse complement strand
GTCAATATCACTATTTTTGTTGAAATTTTCTGTACACACCGAACCAAAGGCGTGTAATGATTTCACATTGTATTTTATGCACAATGCTTTTAGGTTATCCATATTGTCAATTAAAATCTTATTCATCGGTTTCTTCTTATCAATACAAAATTAATTATTTTGTGAATGATCCGCAAATTGCGTGTCTTACAATTGGTTACAATTAGAGACCTGAGACTAATAACTATTGACTAATTATCACAATAACTCAATAACTGAAAAACTGAATAACCCAATAACTTAATAACCCATTAATTCAATAACCCAATAACCACAACCTACTGCCCATGGCACTGCTTATACTTTTTCCCGCTGCCACATGGACAGGGCTCGTTGCGGCCTACTTTTTTCTCCACCCTAACCGGTTCGGCTTTGCGGCGTCCACCACCGGCAATATCACTTCTTCCGGCATTGAGGCGGCTCATATCAGTACGAGTTGGTGCTTCGGCAGCTTTCATTTGTGATGGGTCATTTACGGGTAAACGTGCCTTCAGCAGGAAAGAGATAATATCTTTATTTACTTTCTGAATCAACTGCTTAAAGAGATTGAACGACTCAAACTTGTATATCAACAGCGGATCCTTTTGCTCATAGGCCGCCCCCTGCACTGACTGTTTCAGGTCATCCATTTCACGCAAATGCTCTTTCCATGCATTGTCAATAATCGCGAGAGTGATGTTCTTTTCAATGGCCAGGGTTAGCTCCCTGCCGTCGGTTTCAAAGGCCTTCTTCAGGTTGGTAAGCACATTAAGTGTTTTCAATCCGTCAGATACGGGTACAGCGATGTTCTGATACCTTTCACCAGCATTTTCGTAAACATCCTTAACAACAGGAAAGGCCATCTGGGCAATCAGGTTAATTTTTTCCCTGTAACGTTTCGCGGCCAGTTCAAACACATCTTCCGTTATCTTTTCGGATTTTGTATTCATGAATGCTTCCTCATCCATGGGCACTTCAATACCGATGTTACGGATCATCTCCATTTTGAAACCTTCAAAGTCACCATTTTCCTGGAAATCAATGACGGTTTGCTCACAAACATCGTACAGATTATTGGAAAGGTCAACAGCGAGTCGTTCGCCAAACAGTGCATTCCTGCGCTTTTTGTAGATCACCTCCCGCTGGGCATTCATCACATCATCATACTCAAGAAGTCTTTTCCTGATCCCGAAGTTGTTCTCTTCCACTTTCTTTTGTGCCCGTTCAATGGAGTTGGTAATCATGGAGTGCTGAATTACATCTCCTTCCTGCAAGCCAAGGCGGTCCATGATACGGCTGATGCGCTCTGAACCAAAAACCCGCATGAGGTCATCTTCCAGTGATACAAAAAATTGTGATGAACCCGGGTCACCCTGTCGTCCTGCCCTACCCCTGAGCTGGCGGTCAACCCTTCGCGACTCATGCCTTTCTGTACCAATGATGGCCAAACCACCTGCTTCGCGCACACCTTCACCCAGTTTGATGTCGGTTCCCCTACCTGCCATGTTGGTGGCAATGGTTACATTACCCGGTTTTCCGGCTTCGGCAACAACCTGTGCCTCACGTTGGTGCTGCTTGGCATTGAGAATATTGTGTTTGATCTTGCGGATGTTGAGCATTTTGCTCAAAAGCTCTGAGATCTCTACCGATGTAGTACCTACAAGGACGGGACGCCCGTTTTTTACCAGTTCTACGATTTCATCGATAACGGCATTGTACTTTTCGCGCTTGGTTTTGTATACCAGGTCTTCACGGTCCTGACGTACAATAGGTTTATTTGTAGGGATCACCACTACATCAAGCTTGTAAATGTTCCATAATTCGCCTGCCTCCGTTTCAGCAGTACCGGTCATACCTGCCAGTTTGCCGTACATTCGGAAATAATTCTGCAAAGTAATGGTCGCGTAGGTTTGCGTAACGGCTTCAATCTTCACGTTCTCCTTCGCCTCTATGGCCTGGTGTAAACCATCGGAATAGCGGCGCCCTTCCATGATACGTCCGGTTTGTTCATCCACGATCTTTACCTTGTTGTCCATGATCACGTATTCGGTGTCTTTCTCAAACAGGGTGTAGGCTTTGAGCAACTGGTTGATGGTATGCACCCTCTCCGACTTGGCAGAGAAATCATCCAGCACGCGGTTTTTCTTCTCCAGCTTTTCTTTTTCGTTCAGACTGCTCTTCTCCAGTTCAGCCATTTCGGCCCCGATATCAGGCAGAATAAAAAAGTCAGGGTCGTCTGATGAGCCGGTGATCAGGTCAATACCCCTTTCGGTAAGCTCAATAACATTATTTTTTTCTTCAATAACAAAGTAAAGCTCATCATCAATAATATGCATGTGTTTGTTCTGCTCCTGCATGTAAAAGTTTTCTGTTCTCTGCAGGATGGTTTTCATGCCGGGCTCAGAAAGAAACTTGATCAAGGCTTTGTTTTTGGGAAGACCACGATGGCATCGCAGCAATAACTCTCCCCCTTTTTTCTCGTCAATTTTCCCGTCGTCTTTTGGAGCGAGCAATTTTTTGGCTTCGGCCAATATGCCTGTGATGAGCGAGCGTTGGGCCGATACAAGTTTCTCTACCTTGGGCTTAAGCTCATGAAACTCATGCTTTTCTCCCTGTGGAGTAGGCCCGGAGATAATAAGTGGCGTACGGGCATCATCAATCAGCACCGAGTCTACCTCATCCACAATGGCAAAGTTATGCTTACGCTGAACCAGTTCTTCGGGACTACGCGCCATGTTATCGCGCAGATAATCAAAGCCAAATTCGTTATTTGTACCATAGGTAACATCGGCCAGATAAGCCTGTCTTCTTTCTTCGGAGTTGGGCTGATGCTTGTCAATGCAATCGACCCTTAGGCCATGAAACTCAAACAACATCCCCATCCACTCCGAGTCACGCTTGGCCAGGTAATCGTTCACGGTTACCACATGCACTCCCATTCCTGCCAGGGCATTTAGGTAAACAGGCAATGTGGCCACCAGGGTTTTACCTTCACCGGTTGCCATCTCAGCAATTTTACCTTTATGAAGATGAATACCCCCGATAAGCTGCACATCATAGTGCACCATATCCCAGGTGATCTCATTTCCACCTGCCATCCATTTGTTTTTAAAAAATGCCTTCTCCCCTTTTATTTCTATGCTGGGCCGGGTAGCTGCAAGGTTGCGGTCAAAATCGGTAGCAGAAACATCTACCCATTCATTCTCCTTAAACCTTCTTGCTGTTTCTTTTACCACCGCAAAAGCTTCTGGCAGAATTTCCATCAAAACCTTTTCAATTTTGTCATACTGAACTTTCTCCAGTTCATCAACCTGGTTAAAAAGCCTTTCCTTTTCATCCATATCGATTTCATAGGATTCGGCCTGCTTTCTTAACTCTTCAATAGTAGTGGTTTCTTCCCGAATTTCTTCTGCAATCCGTTTTTTAAATTCAGCGGTTTTGGCCCTGAGCTGATCATTATCCAGTTTTTCAATGGTAGGATATACATCCTGAATTTTTTTTACAACCGGCATTACCTCTTTCAGGTCGCGGGCAGCTTTATCTCCAAAAAACTTTTTAAATATGCTTAACATAAATGGGGTGTGTTTATATAGTTCGTTTTTGTTTCAGGAACAGATTACAATTACAATAAGGGCAAAGGTAGTTCAAATCTGCATAAAAATTAAATGGTTGGCTTGTGATTATAGAGGAAGGAAAAAAAAGCCGGTCGATGCCGGCTTGTTTTTAATATTCATCTTCGTGAAAGAAGAAATCATCCTTGGTAGGATAATCGGGCCATATGTCTTCAATGCTGTCATAGACATCACCCTCATCTTCAATCTCCTGTAAATTCTCAATAACCTCCATGGGGGCACCAGATCTGAGCGCATAATCAATCAACTCTTCCTTGGTTGCAGGCCAGGGAGCATCTTCAAGTTTAGAAGCCAATTCTAAGGTCCAGTACATAATTAAATGGCGTTTATTTTTTTTGCAAAAGTAGTTTTTTTTAAATAATAACCAAGGAAAAATAGTTTATGTTTTAGCTTCTTTAATTGTTTTCTTATGTAAAAGTTTTGGCGGTTTATATGAAGTAAAATATTTACAGGCCTAAAAGCACACAATGCGCTGACTGTTTGGGACTTATAAATACAATTGGAGATTAGGATATAAAACATTAGTTTTGATACAGCTAATTATTCGGAATAATATATCAACTATCTTTATGTACAATCCCATAAAAAAAGTAGCTGCTGTTCATGACCTATCAGGAATAGGAAGGGTTTCGCTTACTTCAGTAATACCCATATTATCGTCCATGGGTGCTCAGGTTTGCCCGCTTCCCACCGCAGTTTTGTCTTCACATACCCAGTATCCCGATTTTTACAAGGTTGATCTGAGTGAACATCTTTTACCCTTCATCAACCACTGGAAACAGCTGGAATTGAAGTTTGATGCCATATACAGCGGATATCTGGCATCTGCAGCACAGGTAGAGATCGTGGAACATCTCATCGACACTTTTTACCATAAAAAACTGCTCGTGGTGGTAGATCCGGTTATGGGAGACAACGGAAGCCGCTATGCATCATTGGGAGAGGATCTTGTTGATGAGATGAAACGCCTTATTCAAAAAGCCGATATCATCACTCCCAACCTCACCGAGGCTGCACTCTTACTGGATGAGCCCTATAACGAGGAGATTGAGCAGGAAGTGGTGAAAGATTGGCTGGTGAGACTCTCAGAAAAAGGACCCAGGACAGTTATCATTACCAGTGCACCGGAAAAACCCAAAAACAAATCAACTTCTGTAATAGCTTATGAAAGCATTACCAAACGTTTCTGGAAAGTATCCTGCCATTATCTGCCGGCCAATTACCCGGGTACCGGCGATTCTTTTACCAGTGTGGTTACCGGAGCCATTTTGCAGGGCGACAGCCTGCCCATTGCCCTGGACAGGGCTGTACAGTTCATTTCCTATGGAGTGAGAGCTACTTTTGGCCATAGCTATGATACAAGAGAAGGAATTGTGCTGGAAAGGATCCTTAAAAATCTTGACAACCCGGTCACAATGGGTACTTATGAATTGCTGGATTAGTTTCGGTTAAATAACCATAATCTTATTTTGTCAGGTTATTGAATTATCTGCTACTATT
>SLIL01000264.1 GCA_007135645.1 Bacteroidales bacterium | reverse complement strand
TTTGATTAAATAAGTGTATTCCATTTATTACTGAAAACTCAAAGTTAATTGGGTACCGGTAACATTAAATATATCTTTCAAATATCCGATAATCTGGCAGACTGGTATATTATAAGAACTTCTTTCCTGCGAATAAATTTGGAAAATTTTCATACCATCAAAATTCTCACCAACTCCCAGTCCTCCCAGAAAATTTTTTTTAAATAAATTTGATTCTTTGAATTTTTACCAATATCGGATTTCCCATGATTTTATTTTATTTGAAAATATTTCTTCTAAAACACCTCCAATGTTAAGCCAGGCACTATTATAAGGGGTTGGGGAGCGGAGGATCCCTAGGGTGTACCCAATGAGGTGGATTGTCCAGATTGAATGAACAAAGTATTGTTCACAATTTTAAAACTGTTTTACAAGCTGACAAATCTTATGACTGTAATGAATATTCTATAGTGCAAAAAAACGTACCTATGAATAAGTTCAATCTTATCATTGCACCCAACCATGATGAGAACCAGGAACAAGAGAAAGAAATAATGCTTCAAAAAAGGGAATTAATTGAAAAATGCTTGTTTATTCCGGGGTTACTTTGATTCAATTTCAATCATAGTAAGACCAGGATATTTTTCCAGACACTGTCTGAAGAATTGGGTATTTAAGGAAACCCTGTCTCAATATTTTTTACGTTTATTGCGCATATTTCCGATCTATCATTCTGTTTCCAAATAGTGCTGCAAAATAAACAATTTTATCTGATGAACCGAGCCATGATAAAGATTTTAACACACACAGCTTGTCTCGTAAAAAAAACGAGACGGATGATTAGATTTCGTAGTACGTTAAAACACGCAGACAGTATATCGTTGGCGATTTATCCCGTATTTCACGGAAGCTCCCCCACATTCGCAGGACAAGCATCTGAACTATTTAATCAAATCATAAACAGATGGTAAGTATTTTTCATTCGATCATTACAAACAGCCCGTTTTAGTAATATATGCCCGATGCATCACTGCCTGACCAACTTAGTGGTGAAATGATCATAAGAATTGGAGAAACGGATAACATATATTCCCATGGGAAGATCAGCAAGGGAAATAGTTGTTTGCGGGGATGTAACAGCAACAGACTGCAGCTTTCTGCCATCCATGCTGAATATGGCCAGCTCTCCCTGATGGGAAGCACCGGATTGAGTCGTAAGAGTAATGGTTTCCTTCGCCGGATTAGGATAAAGGGTGACCGGGCTATTTCTGTCGATAAAGTCATTTAATCCGGTAGTTATACTGGTACCTGTAACAGACAGATTATCAAATCGGTTGTTTCCCGAAGTTCCGGTTGCGCTTTCACCCCAAAATAAAATTTTGAACAACATGTCAGGGTTATTGGCTACCCCCTCAATAGTTGACAGATCAAACTCCTTCAATCCCCATTGCGGCAACAAGGCAACTTCATAACCCTGATCAGGCGATTGCCATGAATCCCCTCCATTGGTTGAATAATGAAATGACTGTCTTTTGGCTCCATTGGTTGTGCGGGTAGTGGCAAAAGCAACCCTGATATTGGAATAGCCCGAAGTGGGCGCCTCAATAATTAGCTCGCGGGTATGTGATGGATTTCTGGCTCTAAGTACCGCACCTTGTTCGGGTTGTTGATCCAGATAAAGGTTGAGACTGGAAACGGGGTCTTCCAAACGTTGGCCTCGTTCATCCAGATAGCCATTGCCTGTGCCGGCATAAGTAATAAAAGCCTGAGAAATGGCAGAATAATCAGCCGAAACGATCTCAGTTGTACCTGAAAGATTGTTGAAGTGCCAGTAATGGATCAGTTCGTACTCTGTTTCAGGGTCAGCAGCCACAAAATGAGCCGTATAGCTTGTATTCGCGGCAGGGGTGAACGGAAGAATTGCCAACTCACTTTCCTGTTTTGTGCATTGGGTCACCCAGGTCAAATTTTGAGGCTTAGGAGTAGTTTTTGTTTTTCCGTGGGCTGTAGTGTCTTGGTTTTCATCTGCTTGGATTTTGGCAAAACATATTTGAGCTGTCTTATTTCTTTTATTTCTTCAATGGCCTTCTCCGCTGATATATCAATCTTGTTTAGTCTTAGCAGACGTTCTAACTCTTTGTATAGGGTATAAGCTGCAAAGCATATGCAAATGTGGGCTTCAATTCTTTTTTTGAGTCTGTGATATACCGGGCGTATCCTTAAATCTGTTTTAGAGATTCGAAAGGCTTTTTCTACTTGCCAAAGCTGACTATAACTTTCGATTACCTTGCCTGGGGCTAGTTTTGTGTTTGTAACAAATCCTTTTAGTCCATCCCATTTCGCATCTGCTTCATATTTGTCATAATCAATACTAATGTTAGCGTCACCTGTAACTTTCAGGTATTTGTTATAGCCGCGATTATTTATATGTTCTTTTGATAGCTTGCCGCTTTGGACCCTTTTCTCAAGCCTTTTCAAGCCTTTTTGGCGATTCTTTTTGTCATTGTGAGCTCTTTTGTACGAGTAACTCACAACCAATCGTCCCTTGCTTGTTTTTAGTTCCGCCGGTTTGCCCTGTTCAATTTTTAGTGCTGCGATCTTTGCCTTTACTTCATTTGTTTCATTCTTGATTCTACCTCCAAGAATATATTCGTACTTATTGCTGCGCAATGCATTAATGTTTTTATTGGAGAGTAAGGCCGCATCAGCAACTACGATGGGTTTGCCTATTTTAAACTTCTCCTGGAAAGACTCAAGAACAGGAATCAATGTTTTTGTTTCAGAAGTATTACCTTCAAAGATTTCATATCCTATCGGATAGCCATACTCTGCTACCAACAGACCAATCATAATTTGCGGCTGCTGGTGTTTTCCATCTTTATTAAATCCGGGTATGCGATAATCATCCTCTTCGGAGGATTCGAAATACAAAGTGGTCATGTCGTAGAAAACCACTCCTATTTTTCCATTCAGTATCTTTCTGGTATACTCGAAAGTTATTTGTTCAATAGATGGCTTGATGGCCGAATTTAACTCATCTAAATAACGGTATACTGAATACACGCTAACATCTGTGTTTAAGTGCTGTCTGAAATAGTCAACAGTTTTTAATTTACTGCCTGGATAGACTAATCTACACAGAACCAGATTTTTAAAATAGTTGGGGCACCCACTGTCAGGAAAGCCGATTTTTTGATAAATTTTACCCAGAATTAATTCGGTGCCCACGATTTGTAGGTGGTCGTTGGCGATGCTATTTACAAAATTCTCAACCACTAAATCATCAGGTTCAGTAAACAATGAGGTTGTCCCGCTAAGTCTCTTCACTTCAGTGTTTGCGAGCATAACAAGAAGCTCCTCTTCACGATAGGTTTTAGCGCAACCTACTGTCTTAAGAAGTTTATTTTTCCTTCCAATCTTGGTTAGAATCTGGATACTTACACTACCGCTCTTATTCCTTTTTTTGCGTATAAACATGGTGCAAAAATAAGGCGGGTCACCCAAAAACGCAAAAAAATACTTATAAAACACTGATTTTCAATATCAGATTTTTGGGTCGTAGTCATCGCGCACAAAACAGGTGAAAGGTCGAGTTGCTCTATTGCTTCTAACTCCTGTTCATTCAAATAAATGCTATCAGTTTGTTCTTTTACTGATACAAATTTGTGGCTTTTGAATGCATTGTTCACTTTAATGCCTTGTTCGGATGCGGCATTTAGAAAGGTTTTCAGTGTCTGTATTTTTTTTCCTATGGTGTTTTTGGCCATGGGTACATCTACCATTTCATCATCTACCTTTCTTGAAACAGTCTGACTTTGCAAAAAGGCTGTATAATCCTGGTGAAATTTCAAATCAATATCGTCAAAATCAATGGTCTTTCTTTTTTTCCTGGCAAATTTTTTCAGATATTCAAAACTTGCAGAATATTCCCGCTGTACCTTATAGGTTACGGGATTACCTGTTTTGGGATTAATTCTTTTGGGTGCATTGTCAATAAAATCCTGGATAAAGGAAAACAGGGTAAGTTCATTCTCCTTATCATTTTCCTCAGCTTCAGGATTATTAATCTTGTTAATTGTTGAAGCGAGCCATTCTTTGGTAATTTCGCCAGTATGTAGAGTCAGCGCATCCGTTATGCCCTTCTCCAAAGCAAGCAATCCGGCATTTACTTCATCCTTGTAAGTTGCTTCAGCAATTTTCCGAACCCTTTGGTTATCTTTACTCCAATGTCCAGCGATCACTTTAAACCCTGTCTGTGCGAATAACTGTTTTTTTTTGCTAACAACAAGCCTGCACCTTACAGATACGAATTTTTTGGGGTCATCCGATTGGGTACGGATAAAAAAAGTTATTGTAGCCATAATTTCTTTTAGTGTCAAAGATAGAAATTTGCACGGCATTTGCACAACTTTTTCTTAACAAGTTATTACGCATTTAATCACATATAAATAACACTTATACCGAAGGGCTTTATTAATAGATGTTTCAGGATTAATACGGAAAACATAGATTAAATATCGTTAATAAAAAACTCGTTTTGCGACCCCGACATTTTATGAGAGAGTTGCAATGTATAATTGTAGCTCTTTTTTTATTTATGGGATGTCGCAAGTTCGAACCGAGGAGCTTTACAGCGACGAGCTCATGAGGCCCCAAGGCCGAATAATCTTGCCACCCCGACACTTTATGAGAGAGTTGCAATGTAAATTGTAGCTCTTTTTTATTTTACGAAGGTTGTAAGCAAGTTTAAAACTGTTATCCCGAAAAATATCCTTTGAGTAGTTTTGCCCTGGCCTGGCCGATTTCAGAGGCCAGCTCGTGGAGTGTGGCATTTTTGATCCCCTGTACGGATTTGAACTTTTTAAGCAGTCGCATGGCCGTTTTTTCTCCGATGCCTTTGATGTCGGCCAGCTCTGACCTGAGGCTTCCCTTTTCTCTGCGTTTGCGATGGTGTGTAATGCCAAAGCGATGTGCCTCATCGCGCATGTGCTGAATGATCCTGAGGGTTTCGGATTTTTTGTCAATGTAAACGGGGATGCTGTCGCCGGGAAAGTAGATCTCTTCCAGCCGTTTGGCAATTCCTATCACGGGGATCGTGTTGGCCAGGTTCAGGTTTTTAAGTGCCTGCCATGCAGAGCTTAACTGTCCCTTTCCACCGTCAACCACTACCA
>SLIL01000415.1 GCA_007135645.1 Bacteroidales bacterium | reverse complement strand
TACACCCACGTAAGTGCCTGTCATCCCGAACGTAACACAGTGGAGTGAGGGACCTCATATTTCACAAATGGTTTGTTATTTTTAATTTACCGGACAACAATAACACTATTTGTGAAAATTTCCTCCCATTGTTTTAAAAGGTTCAGGAATTTCTATCTTTGCACTCTTTCACCAGATCCAATCAATAAAAGAGCATTACAACCAAACCAAAAACCCATTAATGGCAAAAAAGAAAGAGCAGTTTAAAAATGACCGGGCACTCCGCTTTTACTATGAAGTGCTTGGGCTTGAGAGGCTTCATTATGGATTGTGGACCGATGAAGATGAGCGCAGCCTGGAGGGAGTAAAAACCGCCCAGAAACGATACGAGGACTTCCTGGTGGAGAAAATTAAGAAGCTTGCCCCGTCTCCTGTTGATTGCTCTGTTCTTGATGTAGGATGTGGAAGCGGTGTGATGTCGCAAACATTGTATGAAAAAAGCTTTGAGGTGGAAGGTCTTTCTCCCGATCTGTATCAGAAAGAGGTATTTGAAAAAAGGATTCCGGTGCCCTTTCACCTGGCCCGTTTTCAGACATTCACCCCCTCCAAAAAGTATGATATTGTTTTGATGAGTGAGTCGGCACAATATATCCCCATGAAGAGGCTTTTCGAAAATGCAGCCAATTGCCTGCAAAAACAGGGTTACCTGATGGTTTGTGATTACTTTACCTTTGACCATGCCAGCGGCCCCCTTGCAAAAAGCGGGCACCGGCTTAGCACTTTTCTTGAGCTTGCCAAAGAATCGGGTTTCAACCTGGTGGAAGATCAGGACATCACCGGGGAAACCATCCCCACTCTTGATACGGCAAGGGATTTTGCCCACAGGTATATACTGCCATCCATTGATATTTTCTCCGAAAAACTAACCCAGAAATACCCGTTGCTTTTTAGGGCCTCCCAATGGCTCTTTAGGAAGAAAATCCGAAAAGCATGGAACAACCTTGCACTGCTGGATTCTGAAGAATTCGCAAAAAACAAGAGCTACAGGTATATGCTGTTTCAAATCGGACAAGAGGGATCGTAATGAATTGCAGATCAAATCAGGATGCAGCAAAACACAGGTTCATTGATTAAATGCGAATAAATATATTGATATCTCATTTAATTTGTTTACCTTTGCACCGTTGTTTAAGAATCGATCATTTGTCTTTATGACAAATACTCATATATAAGATTGCTCACTCCTAAGGTTTTCCCTTTCCAATTTGTGAAATATTGACCCCTTGATTGTAGCAAAAGCAAATTAATGCTGTGTGAAATATTACGATGCCCTTTGGTGTCAAGAGACTTAAACAATATGAAGTCTCCCTGCCTTACGACCGGTGAACAGGATCTCTTCCTCTGAATAATCTTTTGCCGGTCCTCATAACATTCGAACATATATAATGACATTTCAACAGTTAAATTTGATTGAGCCTGTCCTCAGGGCTTTAAAAACCGAAGGATACACCATTCCCACACCCATTCAGGCACAAGCCATTCCACAGATCCTTAACAGAAGGGATGTATTGGGCAGCGCGCAAACCGGCACCGGAAAAACCGCTGCTTTTGCCATCCCAATGATACAGCTCATGAGTGGTGATCAAAAAAGAAACCCCGGAAACAAGCGCAAAATAAGAAGCCTTATCCTTACCCCCACGCGGGAGCTCGCCCTACAAATAGGTGAAAGTTTTGAGAATTATGGAAAATTTACCCCATTAAAGCACAAGGTGATTTTTGGAGGTGTAAACCAGCAATCACAGGTGCAAAGCCTTAAAGCAGGTATCGATATCCTGGTTGCAACACCCGGAAGATTGCTCGATCTGATGCAGCAAGGATATATCAACCTCGCATCCATAGAATATTTTGTACTGGATGAGGCGGATCGCATGCTGGATATGGGTTTCCTGAATGATGTAAAAAGAATCATCGCCCATTTACCTTCACGTCGCCAGTCACTATTCTTTTCAGCAACCATGCCCGGCCCCATTGTGAAACTTGCCGATACGATCCTGGTGAACCCTGCAAAAGTGCGGATTGATCCGGAGTCAGCAACAGCCGACCGGATAAACCAGGTAGTGTACTTTGTTGATAAAAAGAATAAAAGACACCTGTTAAAAGATATTTTGCAGGACCGTGTAATTGAGAGAGCCCTGGTATTTACCCGCACCAAACATGGTGCCGACAGGGTAAGCCGCGAACTCAACAAAGCAGGTATCCGGGCACTGGCCATTCATGGCAATAAATCACAGAATGCCCGACAATCAGCACTACTGGCATTCAAGAAGGAGGAAATCCGGATCCTGGTAGCTACTGATATTGCCGCCAGAGGTATTGACATCGATCACCTGAGCCATGTAATCAATTTTGAACTTCCCAACATTGCAGAATCCTATGTGCATCGTATCGGACGCACAGGCCGTGCCGGGGAATCTGGCAGGGCCATTGCCTTTTGTGATGCAGAAGAAAAAGAATACCTTACTGACATTCAAAAGCTTATTGGGAAGAAAATCGACGTGGAATCAGATCACGACTACCCTTTGATGATCCACACGATAGAGAAACAAGAAGGACAAACCCGCCAACCCTCAAGAAGAAGAGAGCATGGTAACGGCAGTCAGACAAGAAGCAGAAACGGAAATGCTTCTCCAAATTCTTACCAGGGAAAAGCAGCCGACCGCACAAGAAGAAAGCGCTTTCAACGGGAAATGAGTTGAGCCGGATAAAACGATAATCCACTCTAAAAAGTACAAAACCCCCCTTCCCCCTAAGAGGGGGAGATCGCAACCTATTGAATTTATGATAGTTATAAAGGGCAGCTTTATCAATAGCATTTAAAAAGGACTTTTTAGAGTGGACTCAAAAGATAATCTGGACGAATACCATTACATCAAAAAGGAGAAGCTGAACCTATATCAGCTTCTCCTTTTTACTTAAGGCAGTTTGAAGATCGGATGAGCGGCTGTAATAAAACGTGTAGCCCGGAAAATCATGGTTCCCCTCCCCGATCACCCTCAAAAGCACATTTCTTGCAACAGGGCCAAACACCTGGCTGCGACCATAGAGCAGAATGGTGCTGTTGGGATCATCCCGGTACCACCAGCCACCTCCCACCGTGGTAGAATGATCGTTTGCCAGCTCCCGGTGCTGATATACAATTCCAGTTTTTAATCTCCCTTCGTTTATAATGAATTTCGGATACATTGTATTTCGATTTAGCAGTTTGTTAATCACTTTCACTTCCAGGTAATATACCATTTTTGATGAGCGGCGTGCCCTTCGCCAGGCAGAACGCAGGAATTCTTTAAAGCGGCTCATAGCCCCATGCTTTTTTCTATGGCTGAAACAACATTTTCCATATCTGATGCATTCACCTGCCCCATATGTCCTACCCTGAAGTAACTGGTTTTCAAATCAGGCAGCAAACCAGGGGCAACAATAACCCCTGCCTGATTAACCATTGCCAGAAAACTTCCCGAATCTATCCCTTCCGGATAATAAATGGCCGAAAGGGTATTGGCGGAGATGGAATCTTCCACAGGGATCATTTTCAATCCCAGGGCTTTAATTCTTCTCCGGAATTCAGATGCCAGGGTTTTATGCCTCATGACCCTTTCGTCCAGTCCTTCTTCAAGGATCATCTTCAAGCTCACTTCCAGCGCTGCCACAAGGTTTACCGCAGGGGTGCCAAAGTAGGATGGATTGCCCTCTTCGTAGGCTTTCATTATGGGAAGCCAATGTTTCCAGTCGCAGTAAAAATTACCCGGGGGTGTTTTTCTGTTTTCCCACACCTCCATGGCTTTGGGTGAAACAACCAGCAATGCAAGCCCGGGAGGTACCCCGAGGGCCTTTTGCGATGCCGTTAGTACCACGTCAATACCCCATTCAGCCTGATAAAGCTCTTCTCCCGCTACTGAACACACTCCATCCAGAATCGTGATAACACCATATTTGATACCCAGCTCACCGATGGGCCTGGGGTCAACCCTTACCGCAGTGGAAGTATCCACATGAGTAACCGTAAGCAATTTAAAGTCTGTAGTCTCCAGGATTTCTTCTATCTCGTGGGGTTCCACTGTTTCGCCCGGTTCAGCTTTTAAAACGGTCACTTCGGCCCCGTATCGCCTGAGCAGGTCGGCATACCTGTCGCCAAAATAGCCGGTGGAAACCACCAGTGCTTTATCACCGGGTTCAACCAGGTTGGCCCCGGCCATATCCATGGCCAGTGTGCCCGACCCTGCCATTATAAAAGGCTGCCCGTCGGGGCATTCCCATACCTGCCGCATCATGCGCAGGCAATTGCCAAAGCTGGTTATAAAATCAGGTGCAGTATGGCTGGTGGTAGGAGCTCCCAGTGCCTGCATAACAGCAGGATCAGATTCCACGGGTCCGGGGATCATCAATAACTTCTTTTCTTTCATAGCTCTGTTTCAGTTCTGTTGATAAAAAATGAATTTTTCGGATGATAAGGAAAAATTACCACCATGCCCCGCTATGGTTTGCTATACTGCATTAAATTATAGCCCGTATTTTTTCCAATTACTGATTTTTATTCCGGGAATTCGACTAAAATGGCTATCATTATTAGTCACCAAAGTCATTTCGTTTTCAATCGCAATACCTGCAATTAAAAGGTCTATGTCGTCTTTCTACGAGATTATCGGTAAATTCATTGAATAAATTGTCATCAATATTTCCCCAGGCTCCGGCAAAGGATAAGTTTTTATCTTTTTTATTGGTTGATTCTTCTAATTTTGACACGAAAACTTCCAATTCCTTAAGTCTATCAGCAGGAATTCGCTGAATTTTTCGAAGAATCTGGTTTCGTATTTGAGTATTTGTTATCATGATTGAATCCTTTTAACAAAAATACCAAATATTTATGAATTAGTCATTTCAAAAATACTATGCACACTGATCTGTATATACTATTACTATTATTGTTGTCCGTTAAAACTTACGAGATTTAGCTTCGATGCTACTTCTTGGTCTCCATTCGGTCAAATTGACAGGACATCCCAGTTTTTTTAATGAGGAGCGTAAGATGAGATAATGACAAAACTACGATCAATCATTCTGCTTTTTTTTATCTATCTTCTACTTTTTGCTTGATCAAAAAGTAGCAAAAGATCAAGGCTTCGCATGTTTCCCGACAAAACTGCGGTCTCTTC
>SLIL01000454.1 GCA_007135645.1 Bacteroidales bacterium | reverse complement strand
TTCGTTATTTCTATTTTACCGAACAACAGTGATTAAAAAAAATATTTTAAAAACAGAGCATTAAAAATGTTTGCTATATTTGCACCTAAATCGATTTACCCGTGCAAGATATGAATAATTTTCAACTTGGCAGCTTAAGTTCTTAAAAATATTACATAAGAAAAATCACTCCAGATCAGCAGGGCGATAGCAACAAATTAACGCTCAGATTTATGAGACCAATTTAACAAAAAAAACGCAACGAAATAATAAATTCAGATCTAATTTTATCCTTAAATCAATCAGTCAATCAATCAAACCATGAAAGATAACGCAACAAGAATATTAGTTGGATTCCTGGTGCTGGCCATGACTGCCAGTCACAGTCCTGCACAGCGCACCGGAAATATTGTGGAGATATTTGGCAGGGAGCGCACCGAAACTACCAGTGAGGGGGTGATCATCCATGAGTTTACTGAAGGGTATGCCCTGCGCAGAGCCATGCGCCCGGGTATGCTCACCGGCTTCCAGGACATCCTGTTCTGGCAGCTTGCCACCGATCGTTTTCAGAGACCTGAAGACGGTAAAGCCCTTGAAGATAATTACAACTATCTTCCCACCCCGCTTGCATGGGAGCATACTATTGCGGATACGGCCAATATTTTCAGGGATGATCTGAACCTGGCTTACCTTTACACTGAATTCGAATCACCTCAGCAAACCATTGCACTTCTTGATGCATCGGGCCATACCCGGGTATTCATCAACGGCATGCCCCAGGAGGGAGATCATTATGATTATGCCCATACACTCATCCCTTTTCATCTTAATGAAGGGCTCAACCAGTTCATTTATACCTATGGAAGGTTCAGACGGGTAAATTCAAAAATTGTGATCCCCCATAAGCCTGTCCAGTTTTCGCCCCGCGATATGACGCTTCCATCCATTATCAGAGGAGAACCGGATGATAAATGGGGTGCCATCAGGGTGATCAATGCCTCCGAAGAACCGCTTACCGGTTTTACCATCCATTGCACGCTGGAATCGGGGGAAAGCATCAGCTATCGTACCGACCCGGTAATGCCCATGGCAGTCAGAAAATTGAAGTTCAGAATTCCCAACCCTGCGGGTAGGATCCGCAGCTCATCATTGCAGGCAACCCTGGTGCTTGAAAACGCTGAAGGAATGGAGGTTGACCGGACGACCATCAACCTCAATGTAATGGATCCCAATGTACACCACGAAAGAACTTTTGTAAGCAATATCGATGGCAGTGTTCAGTACTATAGTGTTGTTCCCTCCACCACTGATGCCCCTGGCCAGGCTTTCGTGCTATCGGTGCATGGTGCTTCGGTGGAGGCTACCAACCAGGCCCGTGCCTACCAGCAAAAAGACTGGGGCCATATCATTGCCCCCACCAACCGGCGCCCCTTTGGGTTTAACTGGGAAGAGTGGGGACGGCTGGATGCCCTGGAGGTGTTGCATGAAGCACGCAGAATTTTTCCCACAGATACCTCTCAGACTTATCTCACGGGCCACTCCATGGGAGGTCATGGTTCCTGGTTCCTGGGAGCTACCTATCCTGATAAATTTGCTGCCATTGGCCCCGCTGCAGGATATCCCGACATTATCGGATACCGCCGCACCGGCACCGACAGCCTTATGCAGGCCAATCCACACTTTGAAATGATATACCGGGGTGCATTGCCCGGAAGAACCCTTGATCTGGTCAGCAATTACCAGCAATCAGGCGTTTACGTACTGCATGGCGATGCCGATGAAGTGGTACCTGTAGAACAGGCACGGCTTATGAGGGGAAAACTGGGTCAGTTTCATACCAATTTTGCCTATTATGAATACCCGGGAGGTACCCACTGGTATGGTGATCATAGCATGGACTGGCCTCCGTTGTTTGATTTTCTGCGGCAAAACACCATTCCCGATGTAAAGGATGTAAAAAAGATTGATTTTATTACTGCTTCACCGGGATTATCTGCTTCCAATTACTGGGTTTCTGTAAACCAGCAGATCTCATCTTATAAACATTCAAGGGTAAAAGCCACTTACGATAAGGATACCATTGTTGTGGAGACAGACAACATAGCCCATCTTACCCTCATGCTCAGCCTGCTGGAACCTGCAACACTGCCCCACCTGATCATTGACGGTCAACCCCTTGTGATCAGATCAGCCCGTGATCAGCATCTGCGTTTTCAGAACAACCGGTGGAGTATTGGAGGAATGGTGCACCTGATGGAAAAACATCCGGAGAGATACGGGGGATTTAAGCTGGCATTCACCAACAACATGATGTTTGTATATGCCACCAATGGAAGTGAACAGGAGAATGAATGGTACAAAAACAAGGCACGCTATGATGCCGAAACGTTTCTGTACCGAGGCAACGGTTCCATTGATGTTATTCCCGACAGCCTTTTTACCCCGGCGCAGTTCAGGGAAAGGAACGTAATCATTTACGGCAATGCAGATAACAACCTTGCCTGGGGAATGCTCCTGAACAACTCACCTGTGCAGGTAACCGGTGAAGGGATCCGCTTTGGAAATACCTATATGGAAAGTGACCGTATCGGCACCTATTTTATTCAGCCCCGCATCGACAGCCAGACGGCCAGCGTGGGCGTTGTGGCCGGAACAGGCATCAAGGGGATGAAAGCACTTTATCCCAATGATTACTTCTCCGGAATCACCGGTTTTCCCGATCTGCTGATCTTTGACGTGGACTGGCTCAAAGAGGGACTGGACGGGATAAAGGTTTCAGGCTTTTTTGGCAACGACTGGAGTGTGGAACAGGGTGAATTTAAAATTTCCCCTTGATCCCGGTAACAACAAAACAGGGCAGACATGAAGAAATTGTTCTTAAAAACATATACCCTTTCCCTTTTGATCCTGGCGTTTTCATGCCAGCAGGGAAGTGATGAGTATTTTATCCAGACCGTTGAGATCCCTCCGGGATATACCATTGAGCAGAAGATTGAACTTTCGGCCAGGGTACTCCCCCACCCCCGGCAAATGCTTTGGTGGGAAGATGCCTTCAAAGGGTTTATCCATTTTGGCCCCAATACGTTTACAGGAATGGAATGGGGCAACGGTTTTGAAGATCCGGCCATATTTAACCCTGTTGAGCTGGATACCGATCAGTGGTGCAGACTTATGAAAGAAGCGGGCATAACCAGGGTGGTCATGGTGGTAAAGCATCATGAAGGATTCTGCTTGTGGCAAACCCGTTATACGGATCATTCGGTTGCTTCTTCTCCCTGGAAAAACGGACAGGGTGACGTGCTTCGTGAGCTGGCTGAATCCTGCCGGAAATACGGTCTAAGGCTGGGGGTTTACCTCTCACCTGCCGATCTGTATCAGATTGAATCGACCAACGGCTATTATGGCAATGGGAGTGAATTTACCCAACGTACCATTCCTCGCCCGGTAGAAGGGCGCCCCTTTGAGGACCAGCGTACCTTTACCTATCTGCTGGATGATTACAACGAATACTTTATGAACCAGCTTTTTGAGCTGCTCACCGAATACGGGCCCATATACGATGTATGGTTCGATGGTGCCAACCCCAAGCCCGGCACAGGGCAAACCTATACGTATAATGCGTGGTACGACATGATCCGTGAGCTGGCACCTGATGCGGTGATATTTGGCAAAGGGCCCGATAGCCGCTGGTGCGGAAATGAGGGTGGTGCAACCCGTGAGGCCGAGTACAATGTAATTCCTTTGGATATATCACCTGAAGATTATGACTGGCCTGACCGCACAGAAACCAATGTTGCCGGCAGAGAAATGATCACCGAACAAACAGGCTGGTTTCATTATATGCCCGCCGAAACCAACACCTCCATCAGGCATGGATGGTTCTGGCGCAACGACCATGAGCAGAATGTAAGAAGTGTGGATGATGTTTTTGACATTTACGAACGTTCGGTGGGTGGCAACAGCCAGTTTCACCTCAACATCCCTCCCGACAACCGCGGGCTGTTTGCTGATCGTGATGCACAGGTATTAAAAGAAGTGGGGAAAATCATCAGGGAAGTTTATGGAACAGATCTGCTGGAAGGCAGCACAGCTTCGTATGAGAATGTGCTGGATGACAGTATGGATAGCTGGTGGCAGGCACCTGCAACAGAAGCCATGCTGGAGGTAACACTTCCCCAAAAGCGCATCATCAACCGCTTTATGATTAAAGAAGCCATTGCCCATCGCGGAGAACGTGTGGAACAACATTATCTTGAAGCCCGCATCAATGGCCAATGGCAACGTATTGTTGATGGCAAAACCATAGGCCACAAGCGCATCCTTCGCTTCCCCGCCGTTGAGGCCGATGCTTTCAGGTTGCACATTACCCAGGCAAGACTCGCCCCTGCCCTAGGACATATCTCTGCACATTACTATGATGAACCTCCAAAGCCTGTTCGCTTCCATAGAGATGAAAACGGATTGCTGAGCATGGGAGTGGGTATCGCATTCTCATGGAATGATTATGGCGTTGCCGATCTTACACAGAACATTTATTACACCACGGATGGGTCAGAACCCGGACCTTCATCTGCACTTTATTCCGGGCCGCTTTCGTTGTCCCTTGGAGGCCATATCAGGGCAAGAGCCATTGTTGAAGAACGCATGGGCCCCGTTTCTGATATCCGAATGGGCATCACCAGGAAAAACTGGACAGCCACCGATTCACATGGCAGAACAGAGGAAGCCGGAAGGATTCTTAACGGAAACCCACGCAGCCACTGGATGAGCCATGAGGCTGATACCGGCCCCTACAGCATCACCATTGACATGAAGGATACCTTTACCATCTCAGGCCTGAAGTATCTTCCCAATCCCCGTGGAGGATTTATTGAACACTACCGGGTTGAGGTGAGCACTGATGGGCAAACCTGGCAAACCATTCACAGGGGAACCTTTGGTAATATTATCAACGACCCCGTGGAACGTACAGCATGGTTTGCCAGAAGCCATGAGGCCAGGTATGTTCGCCTGTCGGGACTTACACCTCCGGGAGCACACCGGAAGGTGGGCGCAGCAGAGATTGAGATACTGGCTGGAAGATAACAACTTACTCATCCATATTATACGCATTTGCAATGAAGAAAATCCTTCTTTTAGTACTTTTTACAGTTCTCACTGGATATACATTTGCCCAACTGAAGCTGCTGGAAACACCACCAAAAAGTTATGTGGTTTACCGCGCTACTTCTCCCATCATACTGGATGGCAAAATGGATGAAGCTGACTGGCAGAATGTTCCCTGGACAGATGATTTTATGGATATCGAAGGGCCGCATATGCCTGCACCCCTCCACCGTACAAGGGTGAAAATGCTTTGGGACGATAACTATTTCTACATTGCAGCTGAGCTGGAAGAACCTCACATCTGGGCTACCTTTACCGAGAGGGAATCCATCATTTTTCACGAAAACAATTTTGAGGTGTTTATTGATCCGTCTGGCGATACACACACCTATTACGAACTGGAGATCAATGCACTGGGCACCATCTGGGATCTTATGCTCACCAAACCCTACCGCAATGGTGGCCTTCCCATTAGCGCCTGGGATGTACGTGGATTTAAGTTTGGCATTCACAAACAGGGCACCATCAACGATCCATCCGATACCGATACACTCTGGACTGTTGAAATGGCCTTCCCCTGGCGCATACTGGCCGAAACGGCTCCCGGAAAAAGGAAGCCTTTGCCCGGTGAATACTGGAGGGTAAACTTCAGCAGGGTGCAATGGCAGCTGGACATCGTGGATGGCACCTATCAGAAAACCATAAACCCTGCAACCGGCCAGCCCTTTCCCGAATACAACTGGGTTTGGTCGCCCCAGTGGGCCATTGACATGCACCGGCCCGAGTATTGGGGTTACACACTATTCTCAGCCATCAGTGCCGGCGAAGGAACAGAAAACTTCGTGCTTCCCGGGGATGAAAAAATAAAATTTGTTTTGCGTGAATTGTACTACCTGCAACATCAGTACATGCATAAAAACGGCAGGTATGCCAGGTCACTGGAAGAGTTGAACCCGGAAAATATGGATGTCTTCAACTCCTGGCTAAAGCCCGTTTTTGATGCAGCAGATACACGATTCAGAATATCAACACCCACTTCAGACCATCAAGGCCATTGGTATATCACCGAAGACAGCCGCATCTGGCGATGGCCACCTCCCGAACGCTAATTACATCATTCAATACCCATTAAATCCTACTAAAATGAAATTCAAAACACACGCACTTCTGTTTCTGTTTGTATTACCGTTAATCTTTTTTTATTCCTGTAGTGATGACGATGAAACTCAGCCCGATGATTTTCGAACCTTCACGGTAAAAACTTTCCAGGACAAACGGCATGCTTTTGGTGATGGCCTGTCGCACCGGTTTGAAGAGACCTTTCATTTCGACACAGACCCCACCAGAGTGGAGCGGATCCGTATGTTTGTAAAGCTGCGCTGTCCGCAGCAGGGTTGCAATGCATGGGACATGTATGCCAATGTAAAGGTAAAGCACCCTCAAACCGGCCATTGGCTTGAAATAGGAAGATACATCACTCCCTATGGGGTGGATAATGCTGCACTGCCCCGCGGTTTTGTTATTGATGTTACCGATTTTAAAGAGTTGCTTACCGGCGATGTTGAGTTAATGTCGTTTGTGGAAGTCTGGGGCAATGATGGCTGGCTGGTTTCCATAGAGTTTGACATTATCGAAGGTAATCCCGAATACAAGTATGTAGCCGTTGCGCCTGTTCTGGATTATGCTGAATGGTCGCTGGCAGGCGTGCCCTATGGTGAGGAGCATGATTTTGAACTGCAAAGAAACGTTACTGTTCCCTCCAATGCAGAACAAACAGTGCTAAGAACCATCATCACCGGCTGGGGTCATGCCACACCTGCAGACCCCGATGGCAGGCGATGTGCCGAATGGTGCTTCAGAAGCCATGATGTTTTAATCAACGGAGAGGTGGCTTTTACCCACGACCTTGACCCCATTGGTTGTGCAGATAACCCCGTGCAGCCTCAAAACGGCAACTGGGCTCCTGACCGGGCCGGATGGTGCCCTGGAATGCAGGTACCGGTAAGAAGAGATATTTTTCCGGAACCTTTATACGGTGAATCCTTCACCTTTGAATATCAGTTTGAGGAGTGGACCAACAACTTTCAGAGCGGAGCCAGCAACCCCCATGCTTATTATGCCATTTCAACGTTTGTAGTGGTTAAAAGCAATGAACCCATTGAGGCGCCTGTGGTGGAGTAGAGACGGAAGAACGAAGTCCGAAGTCGGAAGACGGAAGTCGGAAGTTGGAAGTCGGAAGAACGAAGTCCGAAGTCGGAAGTCGGAAGTCGGAAGACGGAAGTCGGGAGACGGGAGACGGGAGACGGAAGACGGGAGACGGAAGTCGGGAGTCGGAAGTTAGAAGTCGGAAGAACGAAGTCCGAAGTCGGAAGACGGAAGTCGGAAGTTGGAAGTCGGGAGACGGGAGACGGAAGACGGGAGACGGAAGTTGGGAGTTGGAAGTCGGAAGACGGTTTAGATGCAGGAATATAAACACACAAAATAATCATACTATGGAACGGAGAAGATTCATTAAAAACATAGGCCTGGCCGGTGCCGGAATGCTGGCAGGCAGCTATTTACTTTCATCATGCCAGGAAAAATCCATGGGGTTTCCCATCAAAAACTGGGTCTGGATCACTCCGGAAGCCAATTTGCCCATGGATACCTGGAAAGAACGGTTTGAAGAACTCAAAAAGCTGGGAATGCATGGTGCCATCGTGCAGGTGTATGCCAGCCATCATGCCATGTACGGTTCAGATTTCTTGCCTGTTACCGAACCATTACTGGAGAAGTTAATCGTTTTAGGTAAGGAAACCGGAGTGGAGGTGCATGCCTGGATGTGGACCATGCCCAACAACAACCCTTATTACATTGAAAACCATCCCGAATTCTATGCTGTGAACGGGCTGGGACAGCCATCCCATACCCATCCGGCTTATGTGGGTTATTACCGGTTTATGTGCCCCAACCAGCCCGGGGTAAGGGATTTTATCGTCCGCAATGTACAAACCCTTGCATCTATGGAAGGGCTTGACGGGATCCATTTCGACTACATCAGGCTTCCGGATGTAATTATTGCTGAAGCCCTGCAGCCGGTTTACAACATTGTGCAGGACAGGGAATATCCCGAATACGACTATTGTTATTGCCAGGTTTGCCGGGATATGTTCAGGGAACAATCCGGTATCGATCCTTTGAAAGACCTTGAAGACCCTTCTGCCAGCGAACAATGGAGAGATTTTCGCTATCATTCGGTTACCCGCCTGGTAAATCAGCATCTGATCCCTGCCGCAAGGGTGAATGGCAAAAAAGTTACAGCTGCTGTTTTTCCCAACTGGGAAAGCGTAAGGCAGCAATGGTCGCAATGGGACATGGATGCTTATTTCCCCATGCTTTACCATAATTTTTACAATGCTTCCCTTGGCTGGATCGGCGAGAACCTCGCAACGCAGATCGCAGCACTCAAAAATCCGGTTCCCGTTTATTCCGGACTTTTCCTCCCCTCCCTCACTCCTGAAGAACTGCTTGAAGCCACGGAGATCTCCCTGCAGGCAGGAGCTTCCGGAACAGCATTGTTTGCCCTCAACCATTTAAGCGATTACCACAAAACAACCATTCTAAACAACCTTTCAAACAAATAAACCATAAATAACTATCTAAAACGTTAAAGTTACAATAAGTTAATTCAAAGTAACTTGAAGAGTCAAATAATCACTACAATTCTAATTATGTATATATTTATACGTTTTTGTGTATCAACAGTTTGCACGCCAAGTTAATATATCACAAAAACCCCATGTTAATTCTATATTAAAAAAAAATGATAATTTTGCTAAATCGTTTTAGTTTTTTCATAAATTTGTATTCAATTAAGCAAAACTAAATCAAAAGATGCTTTTAGTCCATAATATTTGCAGCTGTTTTAGTGGTGGGCATCTTAACATTAACAAATCAAATCAATCAAATTATTAACAAAATCCAAAAGACATGCGAAGATTTATTGTATTCTTCATGGCCCTGTGTTTTGCAACGGGTAATCTGTTTGCCCAGGAACTCAGGGTAACAGGAACGGTTACCGATATGACAGACGGAAGCGTATTGCCAGGAGTAACCGTTATGGTAAAAGGTACTACGGTGGGAACCACCACCGACGTTAATGGTAATTACGAGTTATCAGTGGCGCAGGGTGCAACCCTGGTATTTTCCTTTTTAGGAATGCTCACAGAGGAGATCGTAGTGGAAAGAGCTGGTGTACGGAATGTATCACTGAGCCCTGACCTGATGATGCTGGATGAGTTTGTTGTTACAGCTCTTGGTATCCAGCGTGATCGCAAATCGCTGGGTTATGCCATCCAGGAAATTTCGGGCGATGCATTGCTTGAATCACGCGATGCCAACCTGGCCAACTCCCTTTCAGGTAGGATCTCAGGTTTGCAGGTAATCCGTTCCAGCACAGGCCCCGCCGGATCCTCCAAAATTGTATTGCGTGGTCACAGTTCGCTCACCGGCGACAACCAGCCCCTCATTATTGTTGACGGTATGCCACTTCAAAACTTCACCGGTGCAGATAACAATGACTTCTGGAACCCTTCACTGGATATGGGTAGCGGTATTGCCGACATTAACCCCGATGACATTGAAAGCATATCTGTATTAAAAGGTGCTTCTGCAGCAGCACTTTACGGTTCAAGGGCAGGTAACGGGGTGATCCTCATTACTACCAAAAGAGGGTCTGAGAGACCCGGGCTTGGGATCACATTCTCCTCTTCACTGGGTATTGAATCTATTTTTACCAATCCCGAAATGCAAACCTCATTTGGGCAGGGATCAAATGGTGAACATGATCCCCTTTCAGGTTCTTCATGGGGGCCTAGAATCCAGGGACAATCCGTAGAAAACTGGGACGGCAGACAGATACCTCTTAACGCCTACAACAACGTTTCCAATTTCTTTGATGAGTTTGGCGTAAATCAAAACTACAGCCTTTCTTTCCAACAGCAACTGGGCAATACTTCGGTTTACACCTCATTGACCCACCGCGATGATCAGAGCATTATCCCCGGAACAAGCCTCACCCGCACCAATCTTACATCAAGGGCATTCTCATCATTTGGTCCCGATGATAGTTGGTCGGTTGATGCCAAATTACAATACCTGAACGCGGTTGCCAACAACAGGCCTTTGCTGGGTGTAAATGCATCCAACTCTTTTTATACCATGTATATGCTGCCTGTAAGTATGGACATCACCCAGTTCAGCGATGCAAGAACTGAAACAGGTGGAATGCTTTGGTACGGTGGTGGTAGCCAGGTAAACCCCTATTGGCTGCAACGCTACAATCTTAATGAAGATACCCGCGACCGCATCCTGATCCAGGGTACTGTTGCCAATCAGGTTACTGACTGGCTGAAAGCAGAGATCACTGCAGGATCTGATATTTATACCACCAGCTCCGAAGGCAGGACACATGCAGGTAGCCCTCTCACAACCAATGGGAATTTCAGGCTGGGAAAAGAAACCTTCTTTGAGCACAACTTCAGTGGTTTGCTCTCTGCCAGCCGCGACAATGTTATCGATCGACTGGGTATTGCCGGAAACTTCGGAGGTAACATCATGATGCAGGAGTTTTCTTCCCTGAGTTCCAATGCAGGCAACCTGGAAGTTCCCAACCTCTTTGCCCTTAACAACAGTGCAACCAATCCATCGGTATCAGAAGGATTTTACCAGAGAAGGATCCTATCCCTATATGGTACATTGCAATTCAACTGGGATGATTACTTTTTCGTCGACGGTACCTTGCGTAACGACTGGTCATCCACATTGAGCCTTGAAAACCGTTCGTTCCTTTACCCATCATTAAGTTCATCATTTGTGGTAACCGAAATGCTTGAAAGGATGAACACCTCTTTACCTGCATGGCTAACCTTTGCCCGCTTGAGAGGTTCTATTGCCCAGGTGGGTAACTCGCTAAATCCCTATGAACTCTATAACACCTACCATATTGGAAACGACCCGCTGGGCAATACCACTGCCAATATCGGAAGTGTTTTATTCAACCCTAATGTAAGAAGCGAGCTGATCACCTCAAGGGAATTTGGTGCTGACGTACGGTTCTTCCAGAACCGTCTGGGTTTTGACGTTACCTGGTACAAATCCAATGCAACCCGCCAGCTGATCAACCTGCCCATGGACCCCCTCAGTGGATTTAACTTCAGAAAGATCAATGCCGGTGATATCCAGAACGTAGGTATTGAGTTTATGACCAATGCCCGTATTTTTGACAACCCCAACGGATTCTCATGGGTAGCACAATTTAACTACTCTACCAACAAAAACACCGTAGAAGACCTTGCTGATGATGTTGAACTGTATCAGATCGGTGGTTTTGACAACCTGTTTATCATGGCAGAAGCCGGTGGTATGTACGGTGAGATCTATGGAAATGGCTTCCTCAGGGTAACTGACGAAACCAGCCCACACCACGGACAGATCATCGTCGATAACAATGGTTTCCCCATGGCCGATCCTGAGCGCAGAAGACTGGGAACCCAGCAGCCCGACGCCCTGATGGGTATCACCAATACGTTTGGATACAGGGGACTAACCCTTAGCTTCCTGATCGACGGACGTTTTGGCGGACAGATCTTCTCAGCTACCAACCAGAGCATGCAGGTGGCAGGTACTGCAAAGGTTACCGCACCTGGTGGCAACCGCGACAACGTTGTTTTTGACGGGGTATTGTGGGATGAAGATGCCGGAACCTATGTATCCAACAACATTGAGATCACCCAGCAGCAGTATTGGGCTTCTGTATCAGGATTCTCTGCTGTGGCAGGTAACCTGGGTATTATTGAATCCAATATCTATGATGCAACCAACGTAAGGCTGCGTTTCATCAACCTGAGCTACGACCTTCCACGCAGCTTGCTGGCCAACACGCCCATGCAGGCAGTAAGGCTGGGAGCTACCATCAACAATGTATGGCTCATTTCAAGCCATCTGAATGGTGTTGACCCCGAGGCTGTGTTTGCTACCGGCACCAATGCCGTTGGTTTCGAAAATGCAGCTCCTCCCACAACCAGGACCTTTTTATTCAACTTAAGTGTATCATTCTAAAAAACATATATTATGAAAACTATATTTAAAACAGCTTTCATACTTTTGGCGGTGGGCTTTTTCTTTACGGCATGTTCGGATGACTTTCTTGACGTAAACGTGGATCCCAAGGCTGCCAGCTTTGAACAAGTACAGGTAGAATACTTCATCAACAACTCCATAACAGGAACCCAGATGAACCCTCACGATGCAGAACGTGCTTTTGTATTGTACTGGAAAACAGCAGGCCGTCAGCACAGGGTAAATGGTGCTTTGGCACTTGGTGCCTATAACGATGGCTGGAGTACAGATTATTATCGTTCACTCTCCGGCTGGCTTAAAACAGCGAACCTGGCCGTAAACGTGGCCCAGGAAAAAATTGATGAAGGGGTAGATTTTCCCTATACCCTCAACCTGCAACAGGTTGCCCGCATCTGGAGGGTTTACCTTATGAGCGAATTTGCTGATAACTTTGGCCCCATGCCCATTGACGGATTCAGCGGTGTGAACCCCGAATTCAGGGACCTGCAGACGGTTTATAATTTTATGCTTGACGAACTCAGGGATGCCACCTCCAAGATCAATGTTTCCATTACGGCCCCTGACAACATTACCCGTTTTGACAAGGCTTATGGCTTTGATTTTGACAAATGGCTCAGGTACGGAAACTCCATGAGGCTAAGGCTGGCTATGCGCCTTTCTGAAGTGGATCCTGCCAAAGCCAAAACCGAATTCGAAGCAGCTGCATCACAACCTCTTCTGCTGGGTGCCGATCATACCTTTAAAGTGGCCGAGCAACCCGGAGGCTGGAATGACCTGACAGGTGTTATGACCCGTGAATGGAATGCACAGCCCCTTTCTGCCACCCTCAACAACCTGTTCATTGGACTGGGAGGAATCCCTTCTGCCGAGCAGCTTCCTGAAACATTGCACGATCATATCAAACCTGCCAACTACATGGGGCAGCGCTATGTGGATCACTTTGGCATTTACACCAACGATCCTTCTGCAGGGTTCTGGTTCGACGGCCTTCACCAGTATATGGATCCCCGTGCCTATGAAGCATTTATTATCCCCGGCTGGTTTGACAACCCAAACTTCAGTTTCTTCCCTTCCTGGAATGATGATGCCATAACCGTGCAGCGCAACCTCAATGCAGTGGAAGGTGGAATACTTGAAACCATTGACGCCTCCTTCACCTGGAATGCTGCAAGTTTGGGCAACTGGGGTCCAAAAGCAGGACGCAACGGTGTGGCTTTCTTCCCTGGTGCTTTGCCAAGAATAAGCCAGGAGTTCAGAAGAAGCGACAGCTACAGGGTGTTCTTTGGCAACTGGGAAACTTATTTCCTGGTAGCAGAAGGTGCTGTAAGGGGCTGGTCAACTCCCATGAGTGGTAAAGAAGCCTATGAAGAAGGCATCAGAGCCAGTTTTCATTTCTGGGGTCTGGGAAGCTATGTGGATCAGTACCTCGCATCTCAAAGCTATAACCGCGCAGGTACATCGGTTAGCTGGGATCATACCACAGAACCTCCCGCTACTATGACCATGACCTATATAGACGGATATACAAAGGAAGAAGGCGAATGGACCATGACTTTCCCGGTGAATCACCTGCATAACAATGGTGCAACCAAAAATGACCTTCTTACCAAGATCATTACCCAGAAGTTTATTGCACAACTCCCATGGTTGCCCCTTGAGGCATGGAATGACCAAAGAAGACTCGGGCTTCCCTTCTTCGAGAACCCCTCTGTGGAAGAGCCCATCCTTGGTTTGCCCGCCCTCAATCAGAGCAACTTTATGGAAAGCCATGCAAACTTCTTCCCCCAAAGGTTAAAGTATCCTTCAAGCCTGGTAAACAGCAACCCCGCAGGTTATGCACAGGCAGTAGGTTTCCTTGACGGACCCGATGAAGTGCTTACCCCGCTTTGGTGGGCCAAAAAGCCTTAAGAAAACCAACGATATAATTGGCGGAAATAATGGACCGCTTGATTTGTTGTAATTGTTTGAGTTTTTTATTTGTGATTTTGTGAAGCAGGGCCGGTTTTTCCGGCCCTGTTTTTTATGTAATTTTGTCGTTTCAAATCATTGATGTTTCAAATCATTCTTGCAATGAATAAAAACAACATCCTCATCGAAATAGCAACTTTCACCCCCCATTCAGCTATAGTGGCCTCGCAAGGGGGTGCTGACCGTGTAGAACTTTGCTCCGGTTTTTCCGAAGGAGGCCTCTCCCCTTCTGCAGGCTCCATACGCTATGTACGATCACAGCTTTCCATTCCGGTGCATGTAATGATCAGGCCCCGTGTGGGCGATTTCGTGTACAATGAGGTGGAAAAAAAGATCATCATCCAGGACATTGAATTTTGCAAACAGGAAGGGATCAACGGGATTGTATTCGGTGCACTTGCCCCCAGCGGTAATATTGACTTACCCTTCACCCGTGCTGTTGTAGATGCCGCCCGCCCCATGTCGGTTACATTTCACAGGGCTTTTGACCTGTGCCATGACCTGCATGGAGCACTCAATGATTTGATGCAATGTGGCGTTGACAGGGTGCTCACCTCGGGCGGAAAACCATCTGCCCCACAGGCAACAGGGGTTATTACAGACCTCGTAAAACAGGCCGGTGAAAACATCATCATACTCCCTGGCGGGGGACTAACCCCTGAGAACATCGCCGGCTTTGTGGCACAGACTGGGGTATCAGAGGTTCATTTTTCTGCCAAAAAGCTTATCAGGGGTAAAGCCATGGAAAACAGGGAAGTTTCCCTGATCTCCGAAGGACAGGTAGATGATTACAACTGGTACGAGTGTGACCCGTACCAAATATCCAGGCTAAAAAAGCAACTGGTGAATTGAAAAGCAGATACACCTCTTACTGCATGACACATAGTTGTATTTTTTGTATTGTTAATAACTTCTTAAACTCCAGTCTGGATAAAGGGTTCAGAATGGAAACTCCAACTAAAAACGAGATTGCAAGAGCGAAATACTTGTTAAAATTCCATAGGGATTATTAACGAATCACCCATTCGCTTAACCCAATACATCAACTTATTCTTTCCAGGTTTTTACCTTGTTAACTGGCTGTTATCAAGGTGCAAGGCAAGATACCTTCATTTTTATCTACCCACTTGCCGTAGAAATCACCTATTGAAATCAGGTATTTTACGACAAGCTTTTGAAAGTATCTTTGCAATAGGTAAAAATACCTATGAGTGGCTAAGAAGTTAAACCTACAGAACCAAATGCAAATTAACCCTTCTCAGCCATATTTTTTAACCTGATTTTTATAGCTATGGAAATGAAAAATGCACTATCTGCATTTAAGAGTATAAAACAACTGTTTTTTATCGTCTTATCTATATATTTCATTCATAACCTGAATGCCCAGACGGGTCCCGGAGGTGTGGGAAATGCCACCGGTATCCTGGGACAGCCGGAGAACACCCTATGGCTGGAAACCGGCTCATTGCCTTTAACAAACAACCAACCGGTTACTTTATGGCCCGACAGGTCAGGCAATGAATACCATGCTTCCCAGGCACAAACAGCCAGGCAGCCCGAATTTCTTTCAGAAGGAAGTTATAACCTATCATTGCCCGTGGTACGCTTCTACCGCACTAATGATAGTTTTTTGAATTTTTCAGGAAATACGGTTGAAGGTTCCGATTATACCATTTTCGTGGTAGCAGCCAACCGCACGGGTGGCAACCAATGGGTAATGGGAGGAACAGGCAGTGGCGCCAATCAGAATCTTCATTTTGGATGGCAAAGCAATACCACCTACAGATTCCACCATTGGGGAAATGATTATCTAAATATCCCCCTGGAGACAAATGAGCCCGGCACAGGAACAGGAAGTTTCGGGATCATGACCCTTCTGAATGACAATTCACGAACCAACAGATTCGTATTTCAAAACAATGCATTCATTGGTTCAGGGGCCAGCAGTGCCCATGTACAATGGCAGGGAGCAGGTTTGGGGGGGTATCCCACTACCGGTCATCACCGCTCTTTCAGCAATATCGATGTGGCCGAAGTTATTTTGTACCGCCATGCACTGAACGATGCACAGATCCAGATCGTTAGTCAGTATCTCAATGTAAAATACGGTATTGCCATCAATAATGATCTTTTCAGCCCTGATGCTTCTTACGTGTTTGATTTGGCAGGTATAGGAGAAGCGTCCAACGGACAACATTCACAGGCATCCTCCGCAGGATTTTACCTTACCGCGCTGGCGGGCCTTACTACCGGTGATTACGTTTTTGCATCGCACAACAATGCAGCGAATGCAGTTACAGACTTTACCTCCGGCGACCTGCCTGCAGGTGTGGAGAAAAGATACAACCGTGTATGGGAATTAAAAACTACGAATACTCCCCAGGCACAAATTGCCTTTGCCTTTGGCGAAGCTGTTGAAAACGGACAGTTTCCGGCGAATCCCGGCAATTATGTATTGCTTAGAAGAAACGGTACCAGCGGTACATTTGAGGTAGTAAAGAATGGAGATGGAATTGTTGATGGTGATAAGGTTTACTTTAACCTCAGCACGGCCGAATTGCAGGATGGGTATTATACCCTGGGTACTACTGATGAAATACAAAGCCCTTTGCAGGGAAGGCCCGGAAGAACCTGGTACACGCTGGTTTCGGGCAACTGGGATAACTGGGAGATCTGGACCCTGGATCCTGCAGGAGCCTTGCCTGACAATCCCGGTCAATATACCCCTTCCACTTCCCCCACCAGTGAAGCCGATAACGTGGTGATCCTTACCGGCCGCACGGTGGAGGTCGACCAGAATAACCTTAATCACAATATTTTGCGTGTAGAGGGTCGTTTGGATCTCAAGCAAACCACCGGGCACCAGTTTGCCGAGATCAGAGGTACCGGTAGAATGCTGCTGGCTTCAGACAACTTCCCCCAGGGCGATGCAACGCACTTTATTACCAAAGGCCAGGGAGAAGGAACAGTAGTTTATTACGGAAACAATCTTACTCTGAGCACCCCCAGAGAATTTTTTGAAGTAAGGATTGAACTCAACAATCCCTCGAACATACTCACCTTGCTTGCCGATTATACCATCAATGGAAACCTGCGTATTTCCAGGGGGAATTTCAGGATCAATAACGATACTTCATCCGATATACGAACTATTGTGGTAAAAGGCGATGTGGATGTTCTGGCCGAAGGTAGTATCACCACAGGTCAGGGCGATACCCGCAATGGATTTCAAATCGGGAGTACACTGCCCAACCCCTACCACAGCCCCTTTCATCAGGTTGAGATTTACGGGAACTTTACCAACAGAGGTACCGTAAGATTTACCAATCAGAATGCCCCGGTTTACAATGCTTTTACTACCACCGGAGCTGCTACGGTAACGTTCAGCGGCCCCACCAACAATGAAGTTAAACTCTACGGGCAAACAGACTTTTACAACCTCATTATCGATAAGGGAGAAGACAAAACCTATGAGCTTTCTGTCTTTGCAAGCAGTGAAGAAAACTTTACCTTGTTTGGCCCCAACAACGTAGGACGTAACCAGAATGCACCCTACAGTGCCTCCAACCCCGAAGTGCGTAAAGCATTATGGATAAAAAATGGTACCCTCAAACTGACAGGACACATCCTTATCCCAACCCTTACCGAGGGAGCTACAGGTGGTGGCAACGGCGACTACCCCATTGGAGAAAATGCCCGACTGTGGATTGCAGGAAGCAATGTTAGGGTTTACAGCACGGCCAGCAACACCAATGAGATCGACTCTCATTCCGTATCATGGGTGCAGCCCAATGGTTCCAACCAGGCACTTTCCATTTATGGGGAGTTCCGCATTACCAATGGATTCTTTGGCACACGCAACAGTGCA
>SLIL01000146.1 GCA_007135645.1 Bacteroidales bacterium | reverse complement strand
ATAATTTGATTAAATAGGTCAGATGGAGCTCGCCAACAATACTCTGTCTGCATGTTTTGCCATGCTGCGAATTATAATCATCCGCGTGTGTGTCAAAGTTTTTGTCATGGCTCGGTTCATCTATATATAATTTGTTTTTAATGGTCAGATGGAACCTCCAAAATTACTTAATCACGCTGATTATCTGTTAGTTTTTAAATAATCATCCTCGTGTGTGTTTTAAGCGCAATCATGGAGGTTTCATGAGATATATGGAAAAAATGGGTTTGTAAAAATTTAAAGGGTATATAGCTGATTTCAGGCTTTAAACAGAGATTATGTGGATTGTCATCAGGTAATTACCTTTGACTGAATATCAATGGACTCCTTGTGCAAGAGTTCAAGCAGGGTTTTGATAAACTCTTTGCTCAGCCCCTTTTCCTGTGCTTCCAGGCTTCGGGTTTCCATAATCGTGTTCCAGCGCTTTAATTGCAATATGGTCATTTTGCACTCTTTTTTAATCTGGGCAATATCGTTTACCATGGTCATTCTCTGGGCAAGCAGGGTAATGAGTTTACTGTCCAGGTCGTCAATTCTGTTTCGCAGTATTTCAATTTCTTTGCACGGGTTTTCTTCTATTGGGCGGGGGATCTTTAATGCGGCAACCAGCTCACGGAGTTTCTCAGGGGTTATTTGCTGAGCTGCATCAGTGAGGGCTTTGCCCGGGTTGGGATGGGTTTCAATCATAAATCCGTCCGCCTCCAGCAGCAGGGCTTTTTGAGTCACTTCCTGCAGCAGGTCTCTTCTCCCGGCAATATGACTGGGATCGCAAAATACAGGCAATTGAGGGAAAGTGCTTTTTAACTTTATGGGGATCTCCCATAAGGGTTCGTTTCGATAGCGCGTTTTTTCGTAGGTGTTAAACCCTCTGTGAATGGCGATCAGCTTTTTTATTCCCGAAAGGTAGAACCGTTCAATTACTCCCATCCATAATGCGAGATCCGGGTTCAGCGGGTTTTTTATCATGACTGGAATGTCTACCCCTTTAATGGCCTCGGCCAGTTCCTGGATTGAAAATGGGTTTACTCCTGTGCGGGCACCTACCCATACAATATCGACCCCCCTTTTCAGGCATGCCTCCAGGTGCCTGGGTGTTGCCACTTCAACGGCTATGGGAAACCCAAACTTTTCCTTAACCTCTGTCAACCAATCAAGGGCTACTTCCCCATGCCCTTCAAAACCATTGGGCCTGGTCCGGGGTTTCCAGATACCACTTCGAAAAACACTCACCAGGCCCGTACGATGAAGCCCTTCGGCAGTTGCCAGCACCTGCTGCCTGCTCTCTGCGCTGCATGGGCCGCTGATAATCACAGGAGCAGACCGTGGTGTAAGCCAGTTCTTCAGTGGTAAAATATCCATATGTTTGCTGCCAGTTTCCATAATTACTTCTGAGATGCAATAACCTGACATGATGTTGAGTTATGTATCACAGATCAACGCGTTGCCGTAATATTTTGTTGGTTGTGGGTAAAACTTTACCTTTGCAAAGGTAGTAACTTTAACCCCAACTACAGAAACGGGATAACACATTGTGTTTTCCATCTGCGAAGAAAAGCTAATGTAAGAACTTTTATCTACTCTTTAGTATGCTGAAGGAGTCAGTTCAATATACACTCAGGAAATTGAAAGAAGAAAACAAGTCGATGTTTGTAACATCCTCGTTTCAAAGTCATAGCCTCGTACTATTGCATATCATCAGCGAAACAGATCCTGAGATCCCCGTTTATTTTATCAATACAGGATACCATTTCCCGGAAACCATTGTTCATAAAAATTATGTAGCGTCGTTACTGGGTTTGAAGGTTATCGACCTGTGGTCTCTCACTCCAAAACACCTTCAAAAAGACCCTCAAGGGAATCTTTTATTTACCTTTGACCCTGATTATTGTTGTTATCTGAATAAAGTGCAGCCTGTTGAGAGGCTATTGGCGGAATACGATATATGGATTAATGGCGTAAGGGGAGATCAGAGCAAATACAGAAGTTCTTTGGCAGAATTTGAGCCTACAGCAGACAAAGCTGTTCGGTATCATCCAATGTTGAAATGGACACAGGAAGATGTGGCGGAATATATTAAAAAATTTAACCTCCCCCCACACCCTCTTGAAAAGCGAGGATACAAAAGCATTGGCTGTGAACCCTGCACAAAGGCGGTAAATGGTGATAACCAGAGAGAAGGAAGATGGTTTGGACAAAATAAAACCGAATGCGGGCTCAATCTTGTAGAGATGTTAAAGAAGAAAAATGGCTGATTTTGCAAAAAAAGCAAAGCAATTGTTTATAACAATTTTATAAAGCATGAAGGTATTAATTACGGGTGGCGCAGGCTACATTGGAAACGAGCTGGTTTTTGAACTATTAAAAGATCCACGCATCGAAAAGATCATCGTATATGATAACCTGAGTAGAAAAAATTACAACCTGTTTCTGGATACCCGCTATGAACCGCATAAAATGCAGTTTATTAATGGTGAATTGCTGGATTCACGCAAAATCAGGAAACAACTGGAAGGAATAGATGTGGTATATCACCTTGCTGCCATTGTTTCAACACCTTATGCCACCGAAAATTCTCACCTTTTTGAACAGGTCAACCATTGGGGTACTGCAGAGCTGGTATATGCACTGGAAGAAAGTGATGTAAAGAAGTTTGTTTATGTAAGCACCACCTCAGTTTACGGTGCATCGGATCAGATGATTGACGCAGATACACTTCCTGAACCACGTACGTTTTACGGAAGCAGCAAGCTAAGGGGAGAAAAGCATGTAGAGCGCCTCAAGGATAAAATGGACACCTACATCATTCGCTGCGGAAATGTATACGGCTATAGTCCCAGTGTAAGGTTTGATGCTGTGATCAACCGGTTTATGTTTGAGGTTAATTTTATGGGGCGAGTACAGATCAATGGAAACGGAAAGCAAACCAGGGCATTTATCCATGTAGACAAGGTGGTTAGGGTGCTCAGAAATCTGCTTGGTGATAAATTTTATCTGGAATCCGGCACATACAACCTGGTAGATAAGAACCTTTCGGTAAATGAAATTGCAGGGATTGTAAAAGAGATCTATCCTTTTATGGAAATGCTGTTTATTGATCAGCACCTGGTGATGCGCGAAATTAAAATAATGCCCGATCCAAGGATACAGCCTCTTATAGACCTGGAAGCTATTTCCGTTAAAGAGGAGCTGATCAATTTCAAAAATAAATTCTCTTTCTCCTCAAAATTTGCAAAGGAAACTGTTCAATAACTGCAAAACTACCTTGCAGTTCATTTAAATCATTAATGATTTAAATCAAATCAAATAGCCTGCCTTTTTTTACATCAGCATAAACCGGAAACTGAATCCTGCATGGGTGTTTGATGTTGGGAACTGGTTGGAAATAAACGGATTGGTCATGTTCCGGTCGTAGAATAACCTCATATTTACCCGGGGACTCAGCTGGTAATCGGCCGAAAAGTTAATACCAATGGAGTTTTGACCGGCAGATATTACGTCCACCTCTTCCACAATTTTCCTCAGCACGGTCATGTTCCTTCTGAATGACAGATCAAGGCGCAAAACCAGGTCGCTTTGCACACGCTGGGTGTTATTTCCCTGTGCAATGTTGAAGGCCAGATCCCTGAAACGATATCCTGTTCCCACAATGATCTCACGGGTTTTAACATCGGTAACCTGATTGTTTGCAAAACTTAGCCCGATATTCCTTGAGCTACGGTATTCAAGGCGGGTCATCAGGCTGTTTACCCAAGTCATATCAAAGCTGATGAGCGGAGAAAACTGCTCATTGATGCTTACCTGGCCAATTTCATATTGGGGGATAAAGTTTCCCAGGTTATCAAATTCGGCAGGGAAGCCGGGATATTGATCCGATTCACCGTAACGGGATATGCTGCGATAGGAGCCTATTGTAAATGTGCTGCGGTAACCATGGGCAATGGTAATGGTCTGGAAATAACGACTGAGAACCTCAATGCGCGACAATCCATCATAGGTCATCCTCCAGTTGGGCATGGGAATATTCAGGAACGGATCCTTTGTGGATCGGGATGGATCCCACCCGGCATAAGCGGCCATAAATGCTGGGATGAGTACATCCTGTGCCGTGGAACTGTAGCCTTCCGGAAAACCTATAGAGTCTCTCTGGTTATTCCAGTTGGGGTTGTCATCGGCAAGCCTGTCGGCAATGATGATGCGATAATCTTTGAAATTTTCAAAGGACTGTGATGTATGATTGTCATCGGTACCTTCAAAAGAGGTTCTTAAGGAAAGGAACGAGATACTGAAGTTACCGGTTGTCTGGGGGCTGAATGAGCGGAACCTGCCGTCTTCATCGGCTCTGAAAAACTCTGAGCGCGAACGGGCGAAGTTTCGCAAAGCCGTAAATTCAATGCGCAGATTGGGCAAAGGTTCAAACTGCGATCGTGCCGAAATATTCTGAGTATAGTTATTAATATAGGCCTGGTTAAGCATTTCGTCACTGCTGATCCAGTCGTAAAGGATGGCATTATCCCTTATATCCCGCTGGCTGCCAAAGACGAACCCAAGACCTGGAGCGCCATAGTCAGGGCGGTTAAAATTCCAGTTCATCCCAAGAATGTCAGGTTGCTCGGTAAATCCAGGCAGCCGGGTGCCGTTGCTTTCAGAATAATTGACGCTGAAATTGCGGAAACCCATGAGTATACGCAGAAACCCTTCTCCCAGTATCCGGGCATAGTTGGGCCGTTCTTCATCCTCCTGCTCACCATTGTTTTGCTGACGCTGCTGTGGTGGCCTTTGCTGCTGTTGCTGCCGCTGCGGGCCCCGCGCCATTCCCCGCTGATTGATCTGGCGAAGGAAATCGACCTTGTTATAAAGGTTTACAAAGTTCGCGTTTACATTCAATCGCTTGGTGTTGGAGTTTTCAATGGTATTGCCCAGCTGCTGAGCGGATAGGGGGGCAGCCTGCCAGTCGAAGTTGGCCGTATAGCCCGCATTGGCTGTTACCCAGTCAAGCATGGGTAGCTTGTTGATGGGGATGTTGTAGGTAAGATTGGCCCTGTGGGTGTAAAATGTAGTCCGTCCAAAACTACGAATGTTGTTCAGAATGGAATCCCTGATCAGAGCATAATCTTCCGTTTCACGGCTTATCCGTCCGGGGGGTTCGTCAATCCTGGCGTTGTTGGTGGCCTGGAATTCCAGTCTTAGCGCACGGGTGAGGTCGTAACGAATATCGTAAATACGATCCCAGGAAAAGGATTTAACAAAATTGGGCTCAAGAATGATCTGGTACTGGCTCTTGTCTCTCATGAGCGACTCGGCATAACCCCTGTCCATGGTGGTTCTGAAAGATACCAGCCTGGGCATGTAATAGAAATTAAAGTCGCGTATGATCCGCAAGGCATTGTGAGAGAACAGACTTACACCAGAAAATGGGGTAACATTAGTGGGAGTAAGCTGCCAGTTGTATCCTATGGCACCCCTCCAGCGTTTTTGCGTGTCGTATTCAATATCAATATTCCGGGCAAATATTTCGGCGTAGGAATAAGTAAAGTCAAAGTTTTCAATGTCCCAGAACCGGTTTCTGCCTCCGGGGGTCAGCCTGCTTCTTCCCACATTGGTAAAGTTAAAGTTTTTCCTTCTAACGTAGTCCCTTGCAATCAATCTTACCGAATCACGCTCAGCGTTTGTTTCATAGGACTCCAGGTCGTCCCGGAAAAGAATATCCGGATTGAGCGGGTTGTATTGTGGATCGGTGAAGGATTCGGAGAAGCTGAAATGGAAGGGGATCCTGAGTCCGAAATTCTCCGGGAAGAATTTGCCCAGCTCAAGGTTGGATGCAATATCATAGGAGCGGATGGTCTCTTTGCTTCGGGCATTTACTTTTTGCTCAATACTTCCAAAACCTGGTGTACTGGTAAAACCAACCAAGGTAAGGTTACCCAGATCTGCCAGCTGCGCATTAATACGACCTGTGGCGGCCCAGCCTCCCTGATCTTCAAATTCATAAAGTCTCAGCTCATTAACCCAGATCTCTGCCGACTTAGGCAACCCGTCATCCTGGGGCCTGCTGAATGACCTGCGGGGATTGCGCACCCCGATCATGATCACCCTTACATTGCTCAGGGTGGGGGTACCTATCACCGTCATGCGATTGTCACCGTCAAACTCAGAATAAGGGGTATTGAGTGAGACTCCGCTGGAAGCATCCCTGGATAGGGTGTTACGGGTAAGCTTAAGGTTGGTAAGTTTTTCCAGGTGTATATCAAAATTATTCTCCTCGGGCCATACCAGATCGCGTATTGGGCCGGTACCCCAGGGGGTAACCTTCATAGGTACTTCGTATTCGTAATAGTTGTTGGTGAAGTCAGATCCCAGCCTGATGAATACCGTAAGATCATCATCGCGCAATCCCAGTTCATCTCCAAATGCTTCAGCGTGGGCAAACATTTTCAGCCTCCGATACTGGCGCATATCCAGATCAGCTGTTTTATATACTGCCCTTGAGTCTCCGTCCTTGAGGTTGGTAAGGCGCATGGCCAGCGATTGTTCATTTCTTCTTTGCAGTGATGTGGTACCCAGATCCTGCTCACGCTCAATCCCGGGAGGCAGGGTATAGGGTATGGGAGAGCGGGTCCCGTTTTCTTCAATATTTACAGTAAATACTTCAAAGGCCGTATCGCTGTTGTCATCAGGAACATATTCGCCAGGAGAAGTGAGCGACCGGTCAAAGGTTCTCCAGTTTCCTCTTACCAGCTCAAGGGTAGCAAACCGCAGGAATACAGGTTCTTCAAACCCTTTCGTGATCATTCGCATGAAACGGATGGATTTGAAATCCTGGATGCCATTTACCGACTGCCGGTTGGGGTCGCGCAGCGGGATCTTGAACTGGTACCAGTTCACTACTTCGTTCTCTCCGTTTTTCAGTGTTACCCTTGCTTCCATGATATCGGTAATGTAGTTCTGTCCCACTACCATGTCCTCCGGCCTGAGGCTCACCCGGTACTGCCAGTATCGTTCAGCTTCATTGAGGGTTCCGTCCTGGTTAATGTCTTCGGTATTGGGCAGGTTGGTGGCCTGGGTGGGATAGGGTTCAGGCGACATATCCGAGGTAGGGCTGTTACCCTCCATTCCGTTAAACCGTTTATAGCGGTTCAGGATACTTACTTCGTTCTGATCCAGTTCAGTTCCTCTGAAATACTGAAAATTATCGGCTGAAGGGTCTTCAAATGCAATTCGGTAGGCTTCTGAGTTTTCTCCATGCAGCGCAAGGATCCTGTCCAGGAATACCTCGCGGAAAAAAGATCGTTCATCTTCGGTGTTCAGACCATCAAGGCCAATATCCTGGAATTCACGGGCAGTGGGATTGTTATCAAAAGCATGCACGATGGCTTGCACCGTGGGTACACGTCCCCAGATTGTGGTGTCCACGTTCACCACTTCTTCAGAAGTAGGCAATCCGTTCTCAAACGCTTTTCGACCGTCCCTGAGCACATCTTCCGAAATATCTCCCAGGTTGAAGTACAGGTCTCCACCTCTGTGGTCGGGGTTGTAGATAAAGGGGTCGAGCATCCAGAATTCAATGTACTCGATGTTAGAGTTTTCAAAATCCGTATTCATCATGGGTCGCATGATACCGCCCCATCGGCTGGCCGGGTTGTTGAGGCTGCCATCCTGATTCAGCCCCGCGCTGTATGCTCCGGGATAAGTGTCGTAGTTATACATTCCCCTCTCGCTGGGATAATAGGCCAGATTCAACACCGGGATGGCAGCAGGTATTCCTGATGGATTGTCTTTGTTAGGCCAGATCTCATTTTCCCTCACTTCGCGCACGTAGTGATTGGATTGCTGATTGGGGTCGTTGCGGATGTGGGCTGGCGTTAGGTTGTTGTTGTCCCAGAAAAGCCTGTCAATAATATACCATGCCAAACGTGCATTATTGAAGCGGAACGCAAGTCCGGTACCGGGAGCACCCTCTGGAAACATGCCCGCCTGGGTTTGAAATTGGGGTGTGCTGGCGATGGACCAGGAGTGCACGTTCTTAAGATCAATGGTAGATTTGCTTCCTTCAAAATCGTCGATATAGGCTGTCCCTGAGCGTCCGATAAGCCTGGAGTGGCCGGGGATCAGGTGCGCAAACTCCCCCACGAAGGAGATCCGGGATGGCTGGGTGGTGGAGTAAAAGGGTAAGCGATCGAGCAAGCGGGTAATGAACAGCGACTGGGTTTGATAGGTGGTGTGCAACCCCCAGATGGTATTGGCGATGGGCTCGTCACCATAGTTTACCTTTTGGGTTAGCGGCCTTTCTGAAAGGCGCATAATGGTACCTCCGATGCTCAGGTTATCATTGATACGGTGGTCCACATGGGTACCCATAAGGGTTTTGGTTTGTATGTTAAACAGGCTGGAACTCTCCAGTGATATCCTGATGGGAGTCCCTGAATTGAGAATCCCCTCATTGATGATTCGCACCCGGCCAAGGGTATAATCCACAGTATAGTCCACATTTTCGGTAAGGGGCACACCTCCGGCAGTTACCACTACCGAACCCGGGGGTACATTGATGGCATTCAGGGGGATCTCAGAGCCGGAGGCCGACTTAAAGCGGCCTTCCATCAGCCAGCGGTTTTTTTCCGGGAACTGCTGTGCCCGGTATTTTGTAGTGGTATAGAGCGAGTCGAAAGCATATTTGTCGCCCAGATCGGGGTCGACCAGCATTTTTCGGATATGGGAACCAAAAGGCTCCACCACCGGGAAATAGATCCGCCCGTTGGAAGACTGGATGGTACCTCCCTGGGTAGCAGCATTGTCAATAAAATCAAAGACACCATCGGGGTAAGGGTCCATCTGGGTATTAAGACGGTCCAGCCCCATCACCCGGATCAGAGGTTGTCCTTCTACCGGCCCTTCATTCAAAAATCCAATGGGAACACCCAACTCCTCATCCTCATAGAGAACATTGAGTCTGAAATCCTGTCTGTTGATCTGAAAAGCACCAATGTTGTAAACGTTTTTCATCATCAAGTCCCACTTGGGGTGGTTTGTGTTTACAGAGGTGCTCTTAAGCAATTTAACAATCAGGGAGTTGGGAGCCGAAACGTCAGTGGAAAATTCACCTACCTGGTAAATATTTTCATCTCCGATAATGGTATATTCGAAAGCTACGGCCAAAACGTGGTCGGGGCTTACGGTCTGGTTAAGGGAGATAAAACCCAGACGCGGGTTAAAAGTATATTCATTTTCTCGCAGACGCCTTGCATTTTCCACGTTTTCATAATCACGACCGGCAGAAAAGCCCAGTGGGTGCTGGCCCAGGTAACTGTTTACCTGCGAAATATTCCGGATGGGTGAGTCCTGAAATGTGGAATACAGGTTATTGGAATTGTTATTGGGAGCGGGATTATCACTTGAACCCAGAGCAGCATTATGCGGGGATGATTCGCCCAGGTCGGCAAATGCAACAATATTACGGTTGTCTTCAGTGGCTGCACCTATGTTGGTGATCCATACCTCAATCCTGTTGATGATGATGTTGGATTTGATGATGGGTAGTTCCGAAAGGGCCTCATCATAGTTATCCCTGAAAAACTGTCCCAGGAAGTAGTGCCTGTTTTCTTCATAATCATCGGCCTTAAACTCAAATTCGGTAAGCTGCGCTCCACCTTGCACCTCAATGGACTTGGATTCGGTGCGTTGCTGCGAAAAAACACTGGTGATGGTGGTGTGTCCGAATTTCAGCTGGGTCTTGAAACCAAAAAGGCCCTGGTTGCCCGAGATCAGTGTGCCGGGAAGGGGCAGCGTTACATCTCCCGCTTCAATAAGCTGCAGGATCTCATCTTCATGCCCGCGGTATTCCAGCTTCATTCTATTCTCAAAATCAAAGCTGGCCTCGGTATTATAGTTGGTCTGGATATCAATCTTTTCCCCTATTTTGGCCTGTACCGATAGTTGTATCTTTTGCTGGAAGTCGAAGTTGGTCTGTTGCCTTCTCCGTTCATCCAGTTGTGGGTCTTCGCGCCGGTTGGAAAGGACTCCAAAGATAAGTTCTGCTGATCCCGTTGGGCGGATATCAATAGTACTTCCGCCAAAAATCCGGTCAAAGACCTCGCCTCCCACATAGATCTGGGGGATGATACCGTCCTGTCTTTCAAAGGCCTGGGGTTGTGACTTCTCTCTCCAGTAACGTTGCAAACCCCGGTCCATATCGTATTGCAGGTATTCTTCAAAAGAGATGTATTGAGGGCGGCCAATGATTCGGTCTCCAACGCGGCGCACTTTATAATACTGGTTGGTTTCAGGGTCAAAATGGATCTCCGTAACCACATTGTCGGGCTCATTGAGAATAATGGTGCCATGCGGGGGATCGTCAAACATTAAGTCAGCAGGAGATCCGGCTGTTGTTGCCGGAGGCACTGGTTGTACATCCTGGTTGGTGGTATCGGGAGGGAGAGGAAATTCGGGCAAAGTATCCATAAAACTGACCTCAACAAGCGACTTACCAGAAGCCTTTTCATTAAGGATCATGAAGCAGGGAAGAAGAATGACCGGAAGAAATTTAAAATTTCGTAAAAAGCTGAACACCAACGTTATATTGTTTAAAAGATGCGATACCAAATGTTAAGAATATTTCAAAGCCTCCTTGATCAGCTGCTCCACCGTATATGCAGTACCAGGGTTGGCTTTAATCACCTGGTTGAGTGTTTTTTGTGCAACGGCTTTGTTATAACCAAGCATTACTAAAGCAGATAACGCTTCCTGGCGCATTGTATTGTCTGATATGGCTAAATTTTCAGGTGCGGATATCCCTTCCTTTTCCAGTTTGTCTTTCAGGTCCAGTACAATTCGCTGGGCCGATTTGGCTCCAATGCCTTTTACACTCTGCAATACACCTGCATTGTTGGTGATAATAGCACTGCTGATCTCATCCACCGACAAGGATGAAAGGATCATCCTGGCCGTGTTGGGACCTACTCCATTTACTGAAATAAGATGTCTGAACAAGACCTTTTCTTCCAGGGTGGCAAAGCCAAACAGTGTGTGGGCATCTTCCCTTACAATAAACTCCGTGTGCAGCCGTACTTTGGGTTTGCCCTGAACAGCAGTAAACGTGCTGAGCGAGATTTGCAGCATGTATCCTACCCCGTTGCAGTTTACCACCACATAAGCCGGATTGATCTCTGCCACTTCACCTTCAATAAATGCGATCATAGTTGCAAAGCTTTAAAAATTTGACCGGCAAATTTACAAAATAAATCTGTGTTTTTTATTGACCTTGTGGCGATTAAAAGTTCTGAAAAACCGGGGATTAATATGCCTGAAAACACAAATGACAGAATTGTGATAAATTTTAATAATTGCTGTGACTTCTGTGTTGAATTTTAAGAAATAATTTCGCAAATAGTTGATTTGTATTAAGCCATTTTGCCACATGTTTCTTCATCACTCAATACATTCCCAGCCTTGATTTTAACAAATCAGGGCCTGAATCATCAAAGTGAAATTCAGTATTGATGCATTTCAGAAAGATGCAAAGAATTTAATAAGAATTCAAGCCATCACTCCTGCAACCTCACCTTTCTTATGGCTGTATCCAGGGCTTCCTGTAGGATCTCTTGCGGGGGCTGTTCGATCAGGTTGGTGTCCTGCAGCATTCTGCTTACTTTCTGCGAATGGTCAATGTCTTTTTTGGCCTGATCGTAAGCCTCCTGCCAGGTCATGGTTTTGCGTGCCACTCCGTCTTTTATGGCCTGCATGGCAACATCTGCCGCTTCGTAGGGGAATACACCTGCCTCATTCATGTTGGCAATGATGTTGTCCTTGTGTATGCCACGTTCTTCAGAGAACCGTGCGATGGATTCTGCTGCTGCAATGGCCATTTCGTCGGTGATCTTGCGGGCTTTTACCAGCAGTGCTCCTTTGAGGATGCCGGGGAACCCCACGGAATTGTTTACCTGGTTGGGGAAGTCGCCCCGGCCCGTGGCCACGATATAGGCCCCGGCCTCTTTTGCCGAGTGGGGATAAATTTCCGGCACAGGGTTGGCGCACACAAAAACAATGGGATCTTTGGCCATTACCTCAATCCAGTTTTTCTTAACCAGGTCGGGGCCTGGAGTAGAGAGCGAGATGAGCACATCGGCCTCTTTGATAGCCTCTTCAATGGTTTCTACCCGGTTGGGATTGGTAATGTTACAAAGTTCCCATTTGCGATAAAACCGCGGATCGCTTTCAATGTCTTTCCGACCCAGGTGCAAAGCACCTTTAGAGTCGAACATGATGGATTTGGCCGGATCGGCACCTGCCTGGTTGTTGATGCGTGCAATAGTGGTATTGGAAGCTCCTGCCCCCAGGTAAGCGATCTTTACATCGCCGATCTTTTTATTCACCAGTTTGAGGGCATTGATCAGGGCGGCCAGGGTTACGCAGGCCGTACCCTGCGCATCATCGTGCCATACAGGGATGTCGCATTCTTCCCTAAGTGTATCCAGCACCCGGTAGCAATTGGGCTGTGATATGTCTTCCAGGTTGATGGCCCCGAAGCTGGGTTCCACCATTTTTACAAAGTCGATGATCTTCTGGGGATCAGCTTCGCCCTTGCTGTTTTTGCTGTTAATACAGAGGGCAACCGCATCAATGCCCCCCAGGTATTTCATGAGGAAGGCCTTCCCTTCCATAACGCCCAGCCCTCCGGGGGGCGTGCAGTCGCCGTCGCCCAGTACACGGGTGGAGTCGCTCACTACGGCTACCAGGTTACCGCGGTTAGAGAGTTCATAGGAGGCGTCGTTGTTGTCGCGTATATGGGTGCTGATCCTGGAGACCCCCGGCGTGTACCAGGTATTGAACCAGTTGAACCCATAGATGGGTGCCTTGGGCAGGGTTTGCATTTTGCCTCGGTAAAAACCGTGCATCTTCTGGGCAAAAACTTTATAAAAAAGTGTTTTGGCGCACGCTTTTTGATAGGGCGTGAAATCTTCGGGGAAGCAATCCTCGAAATTGTCAAGAGATAGATTGAGTGTGTTCATGGGTGATGGTTTTTGTGTGTGTTTTGATAAAGTGAAGTTATAGTTGCTGGTAGAAATCGTTGCCTTTGTCATCAACAATGATGAAAGCGGGGAAATTTTCAACCCTGATCTTTCTTACGGCTTCCATGCCCAGCTCCTCAAAATCAAGCACTTCGACTGATTTTATGCTTTCCTGTGCCAGGATGGCTGCCGGCCCTCCGATGGAGCCAAGATAGAATCCCCCGTATTTTGCACATGCATCGGTTACCTGCTGGCTACGATTACCTTTGGCCAGCATAATGAGCGATCCGCCGGCTTGCTGAAACTTATCCACGTATACATCCATGCGCCCGGCTGTTGTGGGGCCAAAGCTTCCCGAAGGCATCCCTTTTGGTGTTTTTGCCGGCCCTGCATAATACACGGGGTGGTTTTTGAGATAGTCGGGTATGGGTTTCCCCTGGTCCAGCATCTGATCGATACGGGCATGAGCAATATCGCGGGCAACAATGAGTGTTCCGGTAAGGTTGAGGCGGGTTTTAACCGGGTATTTACTCAGCTGGGCCAGCACTTCTTTCATGGGTTGGTCCAGGTTGATGTCTATGGCAGGAGCCATTTCCGGTGCTGAAGCAGGCATGAACCGGGCCGGGTTCTTTTCCAGTTCTTCAACAAAGATCCCTTCTTCGGTGATCTTTGCCTTGATATTACGGTCGGCACTGCAGCTTACTCCAATGCCCACAGGGCATGATGCTGCATGGCGTGGAAGGCGTATCACCCGCACATCGTGCACAAAATGTTTGCCGCCAAACTGGGCCCCGATACCCGTTTCCTGGCAGATCTTCAGGATACGGTCTTCCCATTCCCTGTCGCGGAAAGCCTGCCCGTGTTCATTGCCGTGCAGGGGGAGTTGATCATAGTATCCTGCTGAAGCCTTTTTAACGGCAGTTAAGGTTGCTTCGGCACTGGTGCCCCCGATCACCACAGCAAGGTGATAGGGTGGGCATGCTGCTGCCCCAAGCGTTTTCACCTTCTCCTTTATGAAATTTGTGAGGTTGTTTTCGTTGAGCAGCGATTTGGTCTGCTGAAAAAGCATGGTTTTATTGGCAGAGCCACCCCCTTTGGTGATGACCAGAAATTCATAGCTGTTTCCGGGGGAGGAATAGATATCGATCTGAGCCGGGAGATTGGTACCACTGTTTTTTTCTTCAATCATGGTGGTGGGCACGATCATGGAAAAGCGAAGATTGTTTTCCTGCCAGGTGTCGAAGATCCCTTTTGAAAGGTGCATGGCGTCATGTACCCCGGTAAAAACGTTTTCACCTTTCTTTGCAATAACGATGGCGGTGCCCGTGTCCTGGCAGCTGGGCAACTCTCCCTGGGCTGCAATGACCTGGTTGGCGATCATGGTATGGGCTACAAATTTTTCATTGTCGCTGGCTTCGGGGTCGTCAAGGATGGCAGTCAGTTGTTCAAGGTGCGAAGTGCGAAGGTAAAACGATACATCCCTGAACGCTTCGCGCGACAGCAATTCAAGCCCTTCAGGGGAAACATTCAGGATTTTTCGTCCGTTACATTCAGTTACATTCACATGCTCTCTGGTAAGCAAACGGTACCGGGTTTGGTCTTCTCCCACAGGGAAAGGATCCTGGTAAAAAAAGTCAGCCATAATGTGTGTGTTTTGGTTAAGGATGTGTGTGTTTTCCTTTCCAAATATAACATTTTTTTAGATAAACCAGGGTGTGGGTGCTGTTTTTTTAAAAAAACCTCCGGGGTAATGATATCCCGGAGGTTTTCGTTCAATAAATCCATGAGGATCATGGATGTTTTTTTGTTAAATTGAGAGATTCATTGTTTCAAACGTCAATTGGTTTCAATAATTTGAAATAAATCATCGAGTCTGGGTGTAAGGATGATCTCTGTTCTGCGGTTCTTTTGCCGTGCCTCTGTTGTTTTTGCCGGGTCCACAGGCATGTGCTCCCCTCTTCCTGCAGCCATGAGTCTTTGTGGTGCGATCTGGCTGTTTTGCAGCAAAATACGCACAATGGCTGTTGCCCGCAACACGCTCAGATCCCAGTTATCAGCAAACTGGCTGCCTGGCCTCACAGGCACATCGTCGGTATGGCCTTCAATAAGCACATTGATATCGGGGTTTGCTTCCAGCACTTTGGCCAGCTCTTTCAGCGCGTTAACCCCTTGCGCGCCCACACGTGTGCTGCCCGTTGCAAACAGTAGGCTCTCTTCCATGGAAACATACACTTTGCCGTTTTTGATCTCCACGCTCAGCCCTTGTCCTTCAAATCCAAGCAATGCATTGGAAACAACACTGCGAAGTGCTTTTACCACTGAGTCCTGGCGGGCAATTACCGCTTCAAGTTCATTTACCCGTTGCTCATTCAGGGCCAGGATCTCAGCCGACTTCTGCAATCGTTCGTTGAGTGCATTGAGGTTCCTTTCCTTCTCTTCCATCAACTCTGTTGCTTTGCGCAATTCATCTTCTCTTCGCTGAAGGTCTTCCTGGGTTTCTCGCAGCTGATTTAGAATGCGGCTGGTCTCCAGTTCTTTCCCTTCCAAAAGTTGTTCATTCTGCTCCAGGATGATCTCGTAGGTGCGGGCGAGCCGGTCGTAGTTGCTTTGCAGCCTGCGGTGCTGAATTCCCGTTTCGGTGGTGTCTTTCTTTAACTGATCCAGTTGTTGGGTTAACCTGTCACGCTCTCTTTTCAATTCGTTGTTTTCAGAAAACAGGGTTTCGTTTTCTTCGCGGAGTTCCTGATTGCGCGTTTCGCAAAGCTCTCTCCTTTGCTGCATATCTTCGAATTTACGGGCAGGCACACAGCTGCTGATAAGCAACGCCAGCACCACTGCCAGAACAAAGGTGTTGTTTATAAGTCTTTTATACATGGTTTGTCAGGGATTAAGTTTTCAGGTGCAAATTTACGTGCTTCCTGTAATTGTAAGGTGTTTTTTTGGAAAAGTTATCCAAAGGATTTTAACAAGTCCTTGCACGTAAAAAAAAACACCCCTGCAAGTGATAGCAGAGGTGCTGGATTATTATTATAAAGAGAAAACATTTACCGGATCATGATCTTTCCGCTAAAGGATTCGTCTGATGAGAATACATTGTAAAAATAGATGCCAGAAGCTGCGTTTTGTCCGTTTTGCCTGGTGCTGTCCCAGAAAAACGTACTGTTACCGGGACCAAAGGCATGGCTTCTTTCAAACACAGTTTGACCCTGCAGATTTACAATGCGCAAATGGTATTCTTTATCCGCATTAAACGTAAAGTGGAACCCATTGTCAGAGGGGTTGGGGTAAACCTCAATGGTTGAAGGGGTTTGGTTGAAAATGTCCTCATTGTTCAGCGCAATGCCATGATCGGGGAATTGCGTTGTTGAATACAACCTGAATTCGCCCGGCTGAAGCGTGATTGCATCGCTGAGATCTTCCACCTCATGGGTTTGCCTGCTGAAAAACTCATGCCACGTACCTGTTTTCTGGAAGTTGGGGTTGAAGGTTGCTTCGGTTACTCCAAAGTTGCCCAGCACTGTTACCTGGTTGGATTCATGGTTGAGGTGGATGCGTTTGGTAGCGCCACCCAAAGACAGGATGTAATCTTCGGTACGGAAAACGTCGTGCTCAAGTTTGAGATGAATAAGCATGGAGTAAATGTCATAAAGACGCTTTCTGCGCCAGTCGTCGTAATAATCCCAGCGAATGGGTTTGGGATCGGTACGGCATCTGCCAGGGTCATTTTCATCAATATTTCCGGGAATGGGGTTTACAGGGGCATTGCCACAATGATTGATGGAATAATCATACCCCAGCTCGCCAAACTGCCAGATCATTTTGGGCCCGGGAACAGTTAAGTAGAATGTTGCTGTCAGTGCAGCCCTTTGCAATGCTATGGAAAGGTTTTTTACATCGTAACTTCCGGAAGCATTGCCAAACATAAGATTTTTGTACATCATCCTTTCCTCGTCGTGGCTCTCCATATAGGCAATCAGGTGAGGGTCATCCCAGCCCCTTGCCTGGTAGTCCATCCAGTCAAAGTTGCTGTCGGGTATCCATCCCATGGCCGCTTCCTGGAAAGAGTGAGTAAGATTGGTCCAGAGCATCATGCCATAATCTGACAATTCCTTTTCCTCTGTATTGTCTGTAAAATGTTCCAGGATGACGTAAGCATCCGGGTTTACGCTCCACACATGATCGGCAATGCGCTTCAGGTTGGCAATACGTGCAGCATCGTAGTTCCATCCGTTACCTCCGGTTTGTACGTTGGTAAATCCTTTGGTAAAGTCGAAACGAAAGCCGTCAACCCTGAATTCTGTGAGCCAGTATTCGGTAACCCGGTTGAAAAATTCATGGGCATAGGGGCTGTCCTGATCAAACGTATTGCCCCAGCACCAGGGCTCATGGGGACAGGTTTCCAGGAACCACGGGTTGTCGGCAGAGGGCTGCCCCCAGTTTCCTGCACCGGGGTCGAAATACATCTGCACCATGGGCGACAGATTGAAAGAGTGGTTGAGTACAATGTCAAGCACTACGGCAATGCCTCTTTTGTGGCATTCATCAATAAAACGCTTGTAATCTTCGCGGGTGCCATAAGCTTTATCGGTGGCAAAGTACAGAGCAGGGTTGTATCCCCATGAAATATTTCCTTCAAATTGATTGATGGGCATCAGTTCAATTACATTGACGCCCAGGTTTTGAAGATAATCCAGCGAGTCCATAACGGTTTTTATGGCCGAAGTATCCACGAAATCACGGATCAGCAATTCGTAAATCACCATATCTTCAGGGGCAGGAGCGGTAAAGCCTGAGGACTCCCATTCATAGGTGGGCCTGCCGGGGTGCATGATGCTCACCAGGCCATTGGTTTTGCCCACGGGATAAGGCTTCAGGTTGGGATAGTTGAATTCATTGATCCAGTGATCATTCCATGGATCCAGCACTTTGTGGGTGTACGGGTCGGGGATCCGTATCTCGTTATCAATAAAATATTGGAATCCATATTCGGTGTCCGGGGTAAGTCCTTCAAAGGTGATCCAGTAATGGGT
>SLIL01000225.1 GCA_007135645.1 Bacteroidales bacterium | reverse complement strand
TCACCAGTGCCATTTCATTCAGGGGCTGGTCTTTACGAATATCCGGCCTTACCACCACATCGTCCAGGGTATAAACCTGTTCTTCCAGTTTGATGTCCAGTACCAGCTCACGGCCCGAAACAAGGAGCAGGTTTCTTAAATACACAGGTTGATAGCCCACCATGCTCACTTTCACATCCATGCGGCCCAGCTGAAGGTTCTCGATACGGAATGCTCCGTTCTGGTCGGTTGCAGTTCCCCTGAGAGGATCTGATTCAACAATGATCACCGTAGCCCCGGGCAATGGCAGTTCGGTATAGGCGTCAAGCACTTGTCCGCGGAAGGTTTGAGTGTTTTCCTGACCAAAAGACATCGTTGAAATTGTAATGCAAAAGATACAAACAGATAAGCTTAGCAAAGAATAATTGAAGTTCATGATGTTTAAAACTGTTAAGTGCATTATTTAGCTCAATGTACCTGCATTCTTAATAAGAAAGGGCAGGCCTTTTTATTTTTGAATTATTAAATTCCATGCCATCCAATGTAAACAGTTTTAAAACAGTGGGTTGTATTGGTTTGTGGAAATATAAGACATACGCCTTATGTTCATTTTTGAGAGAAAAGTGTACGAAAATGAACGGGTGTCCTTGTTTTGAGTTTATGTCGTATTGCCTAAAATGCATATAATGAGCATGTAAGACCGTTAGGTGTATTTTTTGTATTATGAAGAAAATTTTAAAACCCGGTTAAAATGATCAAAAATTATCTCCTTCTCGCCTTCAGGAATATGAAAAGACAACCTGTCTCTACTTTTATTAATATAGCAGGACTGGCCTTTGGAATGGCTGCGACCATCATTCTTACCCTGTTTGTGAAACATGAGCGAAGTTTTGAAGAAATGCACGAAAATGGTCCGCGGATCTACCGTCTCATTACCCAATTTCACGGACATTTCAATTACACCATTCCCTATACACTTGCTCTGACAGGTCCGGGAATCTCAGAAAGCATTCCGGAAATTGAGACTTTTTCCCGGATTCTTCACCGGCACACCACTATAGAAAAGGACAATGATCATTTTACTAATATCCGCGTGTTTTATGTGGACTCCTGTTATCATGAAATTTTCAGTTTCACTGTTCTGGAGGGAGATCCGGAGAGTGCTCTCAATAACCCATCCCACATTATCCTTACCAGGAAAATTGCGGAGAAACTTTTCCCCGACGGATCTGCGGTGGGGCAGGTGGTGGAGATGGATGTTCTGAGAATTGATGTTGAGAAGGATCAACTGGAAAACCAGAGAAAGCCTTTTGTGGTGGGGGCTGTTCTTGAAGATCCTCCCACCAATACCCATCTTCAGTTTGAGGTACTGGCACCTTTGCTGGCTATTCCCGATGAGGAGCAGAACCAGCTGATGAACTTTTTTGCAACGTACCTTCTGCTGAACAGAGAGCCTGACAAAGAAACGGAAGAGAAGATCGCTGCCCTTGCAACGGAAAAGGTTCTGGATGTTTTTGGGTACTACCTGCAGGCTTCCATTCATTTGCAAGGCTTACAGCATATTCATTTCGGACAGCATCTTGACAGCGATCTGAGTCCGAAAGGAAACTATCAAAACATCCTTATTATGACGGGACTGGCTATTTTTATTCTCCTGATCGCTGTGTTTAATTTTATCAACCTGATCACGGCCCAATCTGACAAAAGGATCATTGAAACGGGGATTAGAAAAGTAGCCGGGGCGCAAAAGAAAAACATTGTATTTCAGTTTCTGGGCGAATCGGTGCTGGTTGCTTTTATTGCCCTGCTGATCGCCCTTGTCCTGGTGGAAATTTTCCTTCCTCCATTTTCGGCTCTCCTGGAGCGCGACCTGGAACTCAATGCGTTTATCGGTTTTTCTTTCATTGCTTCATTGTTCCTGCTGGTTCTGGGTGTGGGACTTTTTGCAGGTCTATACCCGGCCTTCAGTTTTGCAAGGCATGAACCCGCTACTATCCTTAAAGGACAAGTAAACCTGGGAAGAAGAACTCCGTTTTTGCGTATTGTACTGGTGGTTTCACAGTTTGTAATTGTGGTATTCCTGATCATTTCATTGTGGGTGGTCAACAATCAGATACAATTTATGAAACATGATAACCTGGGGTTTGACAAAGAAAATGTGTTGCTGTTTCGTGGCTTAACCCCCGGAATTAAGTCATCCTATCCTGCCCTTAAACATGAGCTGCTGCAGTTGCCCGAAGTATCGGCAGTTACTGCATCACAGGCGGTGCCGGGACTGGGGGGGAGCAGCCAGGTTTTCAGGCGGCGCGATCAAAGCATTGATGAAGCTATCCCTATCATCTATTTTGCCACCATTGACGACTTTATTGAGTTTTATGATATCCCGCTTCTTCAGGGCCGCTGGCTGGATGAAAGGATCCAGACCGATAACTATGAGTTTGTTGTAAATATGGAAACCGTCCGCAGGCTGGGATTAGAGCAACCTATCGGGGCGGATGTGGTTTTGTGGGAGTTTCATGGAAAGATCATTGGAGTAGTGGATGATTTTCATTTTCAAAGCCTGCATGAACCCATCGGGGCATTGGTCTTTAACCGCTATTTCGATGAGATACGGATCATCTCTGTGAAAGTAAACAGCAATAACCTGCCGGTGGCGCGCGAAAGGATTGAGCAGGTATTTATGAAAGCTGATAATGCCTACGGTGTCAACAGTGGATGGCTTGAGGATATTTACTCCCAGTCCTATCGGTTTGAGGAAAGGAGCTTTACAGTTATTCTTTATGCTTCATCCGTTGCCATAGTTATTGCTTTGCTTGGATTGTATGGCTTATCGAGTTATATGATACGATCACGTCGCAGGGAAATCAGCCTGAGAAAAGTGTTGGGTGCAACGCTGTTGCAGATCATGATGGTGTTTTTCAAAGTTATTCTGAAGTGGGTTTTTATTGCAATTATTATCGCATGGCCATTGGCCTGGTATGCAGCAGACAGGTGGCTTAATAATTTTGCTTACCAAATCGATCTGTCAGCCTTTTTCTTTCTGATGTCGGCCCTGGTTACATTGCTCATTGCATCGCTTACCATCGTTTACCAGACATTTCAGGCTGCACGCCGCTCGCCGGTGGATGCACTGAAAACCTGAGGGCAGCTTTATTCTGCCGAAAGTTTGCCGTCATCCTATAGCTTTGCCGCCACGACCATTGAAAAGTTATGATCTTTCAAGTCAGCATTATCCGGGATGTTTATCTGGATTGTACCTGTTATGGTTTGTTTTTATAAATGTGCGGAAGGAATAATCTTCTCTGTTGCCGGGAGAGATGCTTTTGACTTTCACCTTCACTACTGTGTGGGTACTAAAACTTTTGATCACTCTGCCCTCAAAAAGTCAGCAGGATTTTTGCCGGAAACCCTGAAGGCGTGCCATGAAACGGTAGCCATGGCAATAAGCAGGGTGAGCAATACAGCCAGGAGAAATGGCCAGGCACCCATCTGAATGCGGTAAGGAAAGCCTTCAAGCCAGTTGGCCATAAAGTACCATCCCATTGGAATGGCAATAAGAGAAGCAATAATAATCAGCAAAACAAACTCCTTTTGCAGATGCATGTGGATACGTAAAAGGGGAGAGCCCAGCACTTTGCGCAATGCAATCTCTTTGCTTCGTTTTTCGATCAAAAAGGAGGAAAGTCCGAATAATCCGAGGCAGGCAATAAAAATGGCAAAAAAGGAGAAAAATGTTAGGATAGTGCCTGTTTGTTCTTCCCTGTCATACATTGCCATGAGTGAATCATCCAGAAAATGCCATGAAAGGGGCTCGTCGGGATAAAACTGCAGCCATGTGCTGGTGATATGCTCCAGAGTTTGTTCGGTATTGTGAGGATATAGTTTGATGCTTACCACCTGGCAGCGTTCTTCGTGCCATACAAAGGCCATGGGCCCTATGGCGCTGCGTAGCGAATTGTAATGAAAATCGTTGACAATGCCAATGATGGTGATATTTTCAGTCCCCCATGGTATGTTATAGTTGATCAGGTTTTCATAATCCTGATCCAGGCCCATGAGTTGCAGCCACTGGCGGTTCACCACCATGTTGTAATGCTGGTCGGTGGTCAGTGTCCTGTCGGGCCAACGGCCTGCCAAAAGCTCAACTTCCAGCATGGAAAAGAACTCAGGTGTTGCAGGCCAGTAATAGAATTGTCGTATTTGCCCATCCAGGTAAACACTTTCCTGCCATCGCACACTCCCGGGCATGGCATTGGTGAGGGCCACCTGCTCTATTCCGGGCGAACTTTTCAGCACATTCCTGAATTCATCCCACCGCTGCAATACAGGCTCATTGGCTCTGAAAAACAGGATGTTTTCAGAATTGAAATTCAGGTCTTTGGTTTTCATGTAATGGATCTGCTGATAAACGATCAAGGTTCCGGCAATCAGGGTAACGGCAGTAGCAAACTGAAATACCATAAGTCCTTTGCGGAAAAGTGCTGCACTCTTGCCTTTGGTGAGTTCTCCCTTCAGTACCCTGGCCGGTTCAAACCCACTCAGATAAAAGGCTGGGTAAACTCCATTTACTGTTCCCACAACCAGGCTTGAGAGGATAAATACCATCAGTAGCCAGCCTGCCGGCCATTCTCTCAAATTGATATTTACTCCTGCCAGGTTGTTGAAACTGGGGAGGAATATTTCTACCAGTCCCACGGCCAGCAGCATGCCGGCTGCAGTGACAATAACAGACTCGAGCAGAAACTGCAACATAAGGCTGTTGCGGGTGCCGCCCAACAGCTTGCGTATTCCCATTTCCCTTGCACGCGAGGTGGAGTGGGCCGTGGAAAGATTGATGAAATTGACCACCGCAATAAACAGTACAAATGCGGCAATGATCATAAAGGCAATGCTAAGGGTCTTGTTGCCATGTACTACCCGTCCTTCAACCATAGATTCTGAAGCATAATAGATCTGGCTCACAGGCCTGAGCCGCGTTTCCCTGTCAAATTCAATGCCTGAGGATTCGTAGATATATTTGTTGGTGCTTTTCTCCACCTGCTCGCGAACAAGCGCAGGGTCTGCCTCAGCGTGGAGTCTGATATAAGTGAGATGGTTCCAGTTGCCGGGACGTTCAAAGTATTCGGTGCCGTAGTATTGTCCGAAAATAAAAAAGGAAACCAGCGCATCCACTCTCACATGAAAGTGGCTGATATCTTCAATTACTGCTGAAACTACCAGGTTGTAAC
>SLIL01000056.1 GCA_007135645.1 Bacteroidales bacterium | reverse complement strand
CAAGAGTAAGATAACGGTGATCAAAATTATCCTGAAACAGAATATAAGCATCACTTCTTCATTATGGTATCATATCCGGCCTTAAGAATTTCAAGGGCATTTTCACGGGTAGAAGATTCTGCGTAGGTGCGCAGAACAGGTTCTGTGCCCGAAGGCCTTATCATCAGCCACTCATGGTCGTTGAAATAGTATTTAAAGCCATCCAGTGTCTCAACCCTTTGTACCTTGTATGGGCCAAATTGTTTATAATGATCCTTTTCGCAATTGGCTACGATGCGATCTTTGTCTTCCTGCGATAGCCTGAGGTCACTTCGTTCAAAGGCAAATGCCCCCGTGAGGTCATAAATCTCCTGGATGAGTTCCTGCAATGACTTCCCGGTTTTTACCATTGCTTCCCATATCAGCAGCCCGTTGTAAATTCCATCCCGTTCGGGAACATGTCCGGTAACAGCAATACCTCCCGATTCTTCACCACCCATGAGAATGTCTTCTTTGAGCATCAGGCCGCAAATATGCTTAAAGCCGATTTTTACTACTTCAAGGGGTAGGTTGTATAGTTTGCAAAGCTCCGCTATTTTTACCGTGGAAGAAAACCCGGTAGCTACTTTGCCGGTAAGGCCTTTATAGCGGTGTAGATAATGTATGAGCAATAGCATGGTGTGGTGCGAATCCACATAATTGCCCTGGTGGTCAAACAGTGCAATCCGGTCGGCATCTCCATCCACCGCAAGTCCACAATCAATGTTTTCGGCCAGTTGAATGATCTCTGAAAACTCCTGAAGGTTTCGCAAAAGGGGCTCCGGGGGTATTCCGTCAAACAAGGGTTGCCTTTCGCAATGAACCAGGGTGATATCCGGGAAAAGCCTGCGCATTACATTCTGGCCACTTCCATACATGGCATCAAATGCAAATTCCAGATTTGAACTACGGATGGCTTCAAGGTCAAATTTTTCTTCCAGATAGTTGCAGTAATAGGTTTCCATATCTACCCATTCCACGATCCCTGATTCGATGAGGTCATCAAAGACAATCATGTCAAGGTCATGGGGGTTGGTGTCGGGAATAAGTTCCTCAACCTCCAGAATTTGTTCCTCCATAAGAGGTCCGCCATAACTGCCCTTTAGTTTGTAGCCATTGTATTCGGGTGGGTTGTGGCTGGCAGTGATCACAATGCCCAGATCAGCATTATATTTAAGCGGGCCCATGGAGATCATAGGGGTGGAGGCAATTCCCTGGCACAAAAATACTTTTACTTTGTTTATGGCCATTACTTTGGCTACTACCTGGCTGAACAGCTCACCTCCAAACCGGCAATCATGGCCCAGAACCACCGAAGGTTTGTCATTCCTTTCCAGCAGCCAGTTTGCAGTCCCCTGTGCAACCCGTGCCACATTTTCAACAGTATAATCTTTGGCTATAACAGCTCTCCATCCGTCTGTTCCGAATCTGATCTTCATGGTATAATTATTTTGGAAAATACTGATTTATCTGGAGCACAAAAATAAGCATTAATCCAAAAGAGGTTGAATAATATGTATAAATGATCACCTCATGATATTGCGCCGGTTAAGGGCCTGGTGATATCTTCTGGCGTTAGCCAGGTGTTGGCTGTAGGTGCGGGCAAAGGCATGATAGCCCGAGAAGTCGTCTCGCGCGCAAAAGAAAAGATATTGATGGCTCTCATGGTTGAGCACCCCGTCAATTACCCTGGTTTCGGGCAATGCAATGGGGCCGGGGGGCAATCCGGCATACATATAGGTGTTGTAAGGAGAATCGGTTTCAAGATGCCTGTTCAGTACCCTGCGGATGGAAAAATCACCCACAGCAAAGATAACTGTAGGATCGGCCTGCAGTTTCATGTTCCTGTTGAGCCGGTTAATGTATACACCCGCCATCCTTGCATATTCATCAGGTTTGCTTGTTTCAAGCTGAATGATGGAGGCCAGAGTACCAATTTCAGCAGGCGTAAGGTTGATGGCCTGTGCTTTCTGAATTCGTTGTTCGTTCCAGAACGCGTTGTACTCCCTGTGCATACGGGTCATAAGTTGTTCGGCAGAGGTGTTCCAGAAAAACTCATAGGTATTGGGGATAAAAAGGAGTTTTGCAGTCTCCGGCGTTTTCCCGTATTGATGAAGGAATTCGGCATCATTCAGCAGCTTAAGGATCGATAAGGAGTCAGCTTCAATCTGTCGTGCCAGAACACCGGCCAGTTGTTCTTTTTGTCTTATGTTGTTGAATGTGAGCATAACAGGGTCTTGCTGGCCTGAACGCAGCAGGTTGATGAGCTCGTTATTCCCCATATCTTCGTGTATAAGGTATCGGCCCGGTCTGATGTTGTTGCGGTAATTCTTCTTTTCGGCAAGCCATTCAAATGTATTGGTGTTTATGATCATACCGTTTTGGTACAATATGGCTTTTACATCATTAAAGGTACTGCCGGTGGGTATAAAAATATGGGTGGTTTGCCTTTCGCCAAGAAAAATATTGGGTTGATAAATTGCATGATACAGCCTCCAGGCTGCAATCCCGCCTCCAACAATTATTATCAGCAAAAGGGAAATAATTACTTTTAACCAGAAAGGTATGTGTTTCTTCTTTTTTCTTCTTTTTCTTGTTGTTGCACTCATTTATTGAATAAGATTAATCGGTGTTTTCAAAAATCAATTGAAAAAAGTGTTCATCAAGCCATTCACTCCCATTCCATAACCATTGTTTCTTTATGCCGGCTTCTTTAAACCCTTTTTTCTTAAACAGTTTTATGCTGTTTTTATTGTCGCTTGCCACATTGCAAAAAAGCTGATGCATTCCAAGTACATTTTTTACATAGCTGATCAATATGTCAATGGTTTCAGATGCATAGCCCTTATTGCGAAAATCCTTAGTGATCAATATTCCCAGTCCGGCCCTTTTATTCTTAGGGTCAAACTCAAAAAGGTCAATGCATCCGACTGTCTCACCTTTTTTTGTATTGATCATCAGCCGCAATTGCTTTTCTGTATAGATATCACAATGCGAATTGATCACGTATTGTTCAAGATAAAACCGGGAAAAGGGGGTGTGGGTATTGCTGTAAATCCATGTTTCAGGGTCGTTTTCCCATTCATACATCAGGTCAATATCCTCGGGTTCCATAGCCCTTAGCTTAAGTGTTTTTCCGTTGAGTGGCTGCATAGGTTCAGGTTTTTTTGATTGCAATTAAACAGTCCTTGGCTTCAAAAATAAGCATACTTTTTCAAATGTGCTGATTACAAATCTATTTCACCTTTAAAAACAAGTTTTGCCGGACCTTCCAGCCATACATTCCGGTATTTTCCTTTTTGATGATTTTCAAAGGAAACTTTAAGGTCTCCCCCTCTGGCCGACACATTGATTGTATTTTGATCAAGCAAACCACTGTAATGGGCTGCCATAGCTACTGCCGTAACTCCTGTGCCGCAGGCAAGGGTTTCGTTTTCTACACCTCTTTCAAAAGTGCGGATATAAATATGGTTATCTTTTACCTCGGCAAAATTCACATTGGTACCCCCAGGCTTAAATTCTGGCGCATGACGCAGCTCTTTCCCCTGATTAAATACATTGACAAGGGCGAGATCCTTTTCAAAAATAACAAGGTGCGGAGAACCGGTATCCAGAAAGAGCCCGTGCTTTGTATCTTCAATTTTATCAACATCACGCATTTGTAATGAAATCAAGGAGTTATTGCCTTTTACATCCACTACAGTTGCTTTATGCGGCCCATCAGCAGCAGTAAAGATAGCTGTCTCGCCTGCGATCCCTTTACGTGCGGCATAGGCTACCAGGCACCTTCCACCATTTCCGCACATGGTGCCCTGTTTTCCATCAGAATTGTAATATACCATCTCAAAATCATATTCAAAATGGTTTTTTATAAGCATTAGCCCATCTGCGCCTATCCCAAATCTACGGTTGCACAAAAAGGAAATATCCTTTTCTGTGAAAAGATCCTGCAAAAGATCTGCTATCTGGTCAATAATAATAAAATCGTTTCCTGCTCCTTCATATTTATAGAATGGGACTTTCATTGTTTTTGTCAGTGTGAAATGGTTTAAATTTATACTCTCTGATTATTTTTCAAATGTAATTACTTTTTGTGTGAAGACTCTGAAAAGTTTATGGATTGATCATGTATCAGATCAAAGACTTTGAAGATAAATGGGATTTTAAAGGATGTTTTGCAAAACCGGATCAATAACCCTGCAGACCTTCAGAAAAAAACGGCTCATTTACTGGTACAAGTGGTTTGAATGAGGTGGTAAATTCCAGCGGATAATAATCATTCAGATACCTCAGGTATATTTTATTACGGTAATTGGTAAGACTAACCATATCAAAGGAAGTTATGCCATATAAAACAATCTTATTTTTCCCCATTTTGTAGCCCACCGAATTGAGCGGAGATTTCCAGAATTCAATGAAATAGGTTTGTTCGGATGAGGCAGTGTCGGCTCTTCCCATAAGAGGTTCAAGTCTTCTTTCATAATCCTTCTGAGCGGAATTGGGGTTGTTTAATGTAAGGGTAGTAGTGTGCAATAGCTGATCTTTTGCTATCCTGTAGCCGGATATTGGACGGGGTGAAGCTGAAGAATTTGTTGTACCGGGTGAATTCAGTGTGTTTAACTGGTCATTCCTCGGTCCAATGCTGTCATTGTCTTCAAGGTTTATGGAATGATCAGAGAAAGCATTCAGTACCATCTCAAGTGCTTCTGTAAATAATCTGTCATTTTGTCGGTTCGAATGCCAGTAAACCACTGTTGTACCCAACAAAAATCCCAGTAATAATCCCAGAAATAAATGAATCGCATTGAATTCACTTTGTGGTTTCTTTTTCATGGGGAGGTTTTATATTTTATGTAACGCAACGGAAACAACCAAACAAATTTACAAAAATCATTCATTGGTTGGTTTGGGTTTTAATCATTTGCAAGGCTACAGGCCTTTGTCTTAACCAATTTTAACAAAAAGCTGATAATGAAACGATTAAGAAGGCGTTTTTAACAATGTGCTTAGAATTTATTAATAAGTTATTGAACAAATTTGGCTTAAAAAGGTACATCTTTTGTAAATCAGCTAATGAAATGGCTACCGGAATCTTATGATACGGAAAGACATGATTGAAGAGTGATAGATAAAGTAGTAATCCATTAAAAATGAAAAGTATGAAAAAGTTTCTTTTGTTTTTGTTTGTAGCGATTTT
>SLIL01000369.1 GCA_007135645.1 Bacteroidales bacterium | reverse complement strand
GTTATACAACAATGCTTTTAATCCGGTGTTTATGTGTATGGATTAAATTATTCTTTTAACACTAACAGGATTATTTTTCGCGTTCGTTATTTATGGTTGAATACACTTTTGGGCGATATCTGGTTTCGCCTGTCTTCGTAATACTTTTTCTCATTCTTCTACTGCCGGCTACCTTGTCTGGTCAAACACTCCGTATAGAGATCACTGATACACAGAACAACCCCATGATCGGTGCCACGGTGCACCTTGAAAGGGTTGAAGATGGGGTAAGAACTTCCCGGATCACTGACAACCTTGGCCAGGCATCTTTTTCCGGTCTAAATCAGGGCAGCCACAAACTCAAAGTCACCTACATCGGTTTTGAGCCCATTGAGGAGTCTATCGAGGTGAATGGTGAAGACCTGCAGCGGGTAAGGTTCCGGATGCGCGAAGATGCCATCGCCCTGGGAGAAGTTACGGTAACTGCCCGCAGGCCGCTGATCAGGCAAGAGGATGACAAAATGATCATTGACCCCGAGCCCCTGGCCAGCATCAGCACCAATACCCTGGAGATCCTGGAAAGCACCCCTGGCCTGTTCGTGGATCCCGACGGTGGGATTTACCTTAGCAGCGCTACTCCGGCCACTATTTACATCAATGGGCGCGAGCAGAAAATGAGCAACCAGGATATCAACACCATTCTGCGCAGCCTGCCGCCCAACAGCATTCAGCAAATTGAAGTGATCCGAACCCCCTCGGCGCGTTATGCTGCATCCAGCTCCGGCGGAATCATTAATATCGTGCTGAAGCGTGGGGTCAGGATCGGCCGGTTTGGCTCGGTCAACAGCGGAGCCAACCAGGGCCACTACGGCAATCGCTTTGCAGGACTTTCGCTCAACAACGGGGGCGACAGGGTCACCAGCTACATCAATCTCAATTACAGCAACAACAATGGCCTGGAAGAGCTTAACACGGCACGTTTGCTGCAGCCCGATACCACCCTGATGCAATCGGCCCGCACCCGGCGCAACAGCAACCAGGCTTTCGTAGGCTACGGGCTTAACTTTGACGCTACGGAAAGGCTCAATATCAGTTATGACGGTCGTATCAACGGCAGCCTCCCCAGTACAAATTCCAGCAACACCAACCTTATCAATGCCAATGGATCAGAAAGGATCAACCATTTTGATTACCTGGTGGATAATGACTCGCGGTTCTTAAATATTCAGCAGGATTTTGGCATTCGCCTCAATCTGGATACTCTGGGCTCGGACTGGGACACGCGTATCAGTTATGCTTTCAATCGCAATTATACCCTTCAGAACTATCAGAATACCGGCATTTTTCCCGTTAGCGAAGTGATGATGACAGGGCAGGGGGATAACAACCAGATGCGTCATTTCGTGCAACTGCAATCGGATCTTTCCTGGCAACTGCCCTGGAAGATCAACCTGGAAACCGGTGTAAGCACCAGCTTCCAGGATTACAACAGTGATGCGGACTACAGGGTTACCATCCAGGAAAATGAATTCCATGACCCCTTGCGTACCCAGGCATTCAACTACCAGGAAAATATCAATGCTGCCTACCTTCAGTTTTCCCGTACTTTGGGCTGGGAAGTATTGCTCAAAACGGGGGTTCGGTTCGAGCATACCTTTATGCAGGGAAATCAAACCATCCCTGCAGATACAAGCTTCGTAGTGGACCGTTCTGACTGGTTTCCCTATTTATACCTCAGCAGGCCTCTCTTTACCATCGAGGGGTTCGAGATCCGCAGCTTCCTGATCTACCGCCGCACCATCAGCCGGCCCGGTTATCAGAGCCTGAATCCCTGGGTTAATTATGTGGATCAGTTTCTTTATGAAGTGGGCAACCCTGCGCTTAAGCCCCAGTTTACCAACAATATGGAGATGAACGTCAGCCTGGACGATATGCCCATATTTGCCGTGGGACGCAGCTATACCACCGACATCTTTTCCAATGTGATCTACTCCGACGAAAGGGATGAACGAATAGCTGTGCGCACCTACGACAACCTGGGCAGTAGCAGGGAGACCTATTTTCGTGGTATTGTGGGAATTCCGCCCGTAAACAGGTACTTCTTTGCCGTGGGGGCACAATACAACCTCAACGAATACGAAGGTTTTTATGAAGGCACTCCTCTTTCATACACGAGGGGAAGCTGGCGCTTTTTTACCTTTCACATGTTTCGTATAACAAACAATACCCGCCTGGCCATGAGTGGTTTCATGATGACAGGCGGGCAATTTAATTTTCTGGAACTGGGAACCTTCGGACAGCTTAATTTAAGCCTTAACCAGACTTTTCTCGACAGACGGCTGACTGTTTCTATCAGTGCCCGCGATGTGCTGCGCACCATGGTTACTGATTTTGAACTAAACCAGGGTACCATTCGCACCAGTGGAAGCCGCTACATGGATAATCAGCGGTTTGGGATCAGCATACGCTACAATTTTGGCATTCCCAACCGCAATGAAAGGCGCGACAACAACATGTTCCGGTTCGACTCCGACGATTAATCTTTTCTGTAGTTATTCCCTCAAACGGCTCTCGCGGGTCCATGTGGTGGAGCGGCCCATGAAGCGCATGCCCATCACAAAACCACGTATTTTCAGGTCATTTCCGTCAAACCACATATAGGCACTATACGTTTTCCCGTTTTCAGGGTCGTAAATAGTACCGTCTTTCCATTCGCGGCTGGAGCTGTCGTAGCGAAAATCGCGAAGTAATATGGTTCCCTTCAGAGGTCTGGAACGCAATGAGCGGTCAGGGTTTTCCTTGTCCAGCTTGGGCCTGCCGTTCTCGTCCAGTGGCTCGTTAAGCCAAACCAGCTTGCCTTCGTATTTGCCTTCAGAGTTTTTGTAGATCTCTACCTGTGAGGTTCCCTCCGAGGTTAGCCAAATACCAATTACACGATCTGCCTGGGCATAAAGGTGGGTTCCCAGGAACAAAAATAACGCGGATACAAAAAGTAGTTTCTTCATTTTGTAAAAGTTAAAATTAGTGACTTGAATTAAATACTAAGGCAACACCTCAGAAGGGAATGAATGTATAGGCCTGATATCGATGCTCTTTACAAAAAGCTCGGCCCCTTCCGATTGAAGCTGTATTTTTCCGCGGGTTAAGGGATTTACCTGTCCACCTTCAAATACTCCGGTATTGTAATTCACCATTACCGTTTCACCGTTAACCACATGCACGGCGGTGGTGCCATAGCAATAAAGGTCTACCACATTCCACTCACCAAGGGGTTTTTCATTGTCATGACTTTTGCGTATCATCCTTCCCGATGCATGTTCACCAAAGGGTAGCAGGTCGGCATCGGGTGTAAATACATATTGACTGGTTTCGGGATTTAGCACGGCAGGGGTTTCACAGGCCGTATTGGCCATAAGGTAGGTGTCGCCAAGATTTTGATGCATCAGCTGCAACTCGATGTTGGGCATCCAGGTGCCAAAAGCTACTCCAAAATCTCCAAAACTGTGGTAAAGCAATCCACTGTTCCTGCGCGAAAATACCTCTTCGCCCCATTTAAAGACAAGGCGGATATGGTAGTTCTCAAACTCTTCGCGGGTGGCCAGCGATCCGTTGATCTCGCCCGAGATGCGTATCACATTCGCTCCGTCTATTTCCACTATCGAAAACACACCTTCTATGGTGGCTGCCTCTGCCAGATGGTCAAAATCGGGCCCCAGTGATGAGCCTAAAAACATATCCCAGCCGGTAAGGTCTTCACCATTGTATAGTGCTGTCCACTCTTCCTGCTGCTGGCAGGACTCTTCTTGCTGCTGGCCGGACTCCTCCTGCTGCTTGCAGGATGCCAAAAGCAGCATCCCCGCAATTGCTAAAAACAAATTCTTCTTCATGTGCGATTTTTTAAGGTTAAACATATGACAAAAATAAACGGATTATTTTAATTTTGCCCCTTCCATTGAAATAACTGCATGCAATTCATTGATCCAGCGAATAAGCAACCCGGGTCAGACTCCGGGAAAAACCTCATTGTGGGCAAGGGAATAGCAGGGCTAACGCTTGCTTTTCGCTTTTTACAGGAGAAAATCCCCTTTCAGATCGTTGACAAGGGAGATGGAAAGCCATCATCTGCCGTGGCTTCGGGGCTTATCAACCCGGTGGTGGTAAAACATTTTGGGCTTTCGTGGATGGGGCAGGAGTTTTTCAGGGAGTCAGAAAAATTTTACAGGCAAACAGAACAACTGCTCAATACGCAGGTATATTACTCACAGCCCATATTCAGGGTTTTTGAAGATGATCAACAGATCAACCGATGGAATGAGAAGCGAGCTGAAGGGGGGATCAATGATTTTACAGAGGAGGCAACTAATCAGGCTCCTGTCTTTCTGAAGGCGCCCTATGGAGGTGGTCTTATCCACAAAGCTGCCCGAGTGGATGTGGAGCAGTTCTTTAAAGCAACTACCCGGTTTTTTGAAAGTATGGGTTTGTTAAAAGAGGAATGGTTTGATGTGAAAAACCTGCAGCCTGATGGTACAGGATGGCGCTATAAAGGCGATCATTATGACCGGGTATTCTTTTGCCAGGGGATCGCTTCGCGCGATAACCCCTTGTGGAACTGGTTGCCTGTAAATCCGGCCAAAGGGCAGCTGGTCAGCATAAAACATCCTGCGCCGGATCCCCTGCTTGCCATTTCTCAGAAAATTTTTGTCCTTCCCCAGGGAGGAGATACTTTTAAGGTGGGTGCAACATTTGAAAAAACCACCGAACCGGGAATAACCTCTGAAGCCATGACCCATCTTCAGCAAAAATTTGATCAACTTATCCATGGGGAACAGCATGGGTTTACTATTGTCAGGAAATACTATGGGTTCAGGCCCACCGTTTTGGATCGTAAGCCCTTGCTGGGCAGGCATCCTGTCTTTGATAATCTTTTTTTCTTCAACGGGCTGGGATCAAAGGGATATATGACAGCTCCCTGGTTGTCAAAACATTTGTATGAGCATCTGTTTGAAGGGGGTGAGCTTTTGAAGGAAGTGGATCTGGAGAGGTATTCATTAAATTACATGTAGTAAAAAATGAGTGGAATGGTATCACTGGAAACCATGGATAGCGGATTGTGGATCGTGCTGATCATTTCGGCCCTGTTTACCGGCATGGCCAAAACGGGTGTGTTTGGACTGGGCACCCTGGTAGCCCCTTTGCTGGCAAGCTTTTTTGGTGGGAAAGTATCGGCAGGATTGCTGCT
>SLIL01000191.1 GCA_007135645.1 Bacteroidales bacterium | reverse complement strand
TTTGGAAAACAGGGCATGATGGGGTAGTTGCCATTTTTACCATGCTGGATAAAAAGGCCGACTTCATCGTATACAAGGATAAAACCCTGGTATATATTCATTCGGCCATGGGATATCCGGCAGTTTATGAGTTGACGGATGATGTTTTTGAAGGGCCTGCCCAGTACGTGCTCATGGATCTTGATGGTACCAGTGTGCATAGCGAAGCTTTCTGGATCTGGATCATCGAACAAACCACTGCCGCCTTGCTGGGTAATCCGAATTTTACCCTGGAGCCAGCTGATGAACCTTTTGTTTCAGGTCATTCTGTTTCGGAGCATTTGCAGTATTGTATCCGGAAATATTGCCCCGATAAAAACGTGGAAGAAGCCCGAAAACATTATTTCAGGATCACAACCCATGAAATGAACGAGATTTTAAAAGGCCGCGGACGTGAGAACGCCTTCACCCCCACTCCCGGGCTTAAAGATTTTCTTTTGGAACTTAAAGCCAGAAACATCAAAATCGGCCTGGTTACATCGGGTTTGCACGAAAAGGCATGGCCAGAGATCCTATCAGCTTTCCGGACCTTAAAAATGGGCGATCCATTGGATTTCTACGATTGTATTATTACAGCTGGTTTTCCTCTCAAAAAAGGACAGGCAGGCACACTGGGTGAATTGTCGCCCAAACCACACCCCTGGCTTTATGCAGAAACTGCCCGTGTTGGGCTTGGTGTACCACCCGAAAAGCGCCATAAGGTTATTGGCCTTGAAGACAGCTCTGCCGGAGTATTGTCAATACGGTTGGCAGGTTTTTCAGCCATAGGACTTGGAGGTGGAAACATAGAGCAGAGTGGTGCAAAGCCTTTGCTTCGTCATTACGGAAATAACTTAGAGAATATACTTCCTGTGATATTGGGGAAAAACCAGTTTTAATCAAAAACCGTCACTGAAAATGGGAAAAACCAAGATATATTTATCGATTTTTATCCTGTCATTTATTTTCAACCAATGTACATTCATCCGGTCAAATGAAAATCTGTGCGATCTGATTGTTACTGATGTCTATTGGAAACCTGAAAATCCCAGTGAAGGGGACACCCTGCAATTTTTCGCCACTATCAAGAATATTGGAAAATCAGCTTCTCCCAAAGAAACAATTCATGGTGTGATCTGGCGGGTTAATAAGGGCACTGTAAATTGGTCCGATTATCATACCAGGTCACTAAAACCGGGCGAATCCGTTACACTAACAACATCTGGGGGCAGTGGCTATTTTGCTATCCATGGAACTCATAACCTGCAGGTGTTTGTTGATCCTGAATGGGATATCAATCGCATTGCCGAGTCAGACAAATCAAATAATGCGATGGCCGTTCAACTGTCGATTGCTGAACCTGATGAAAGTTCTTTAAAAATGGACTATGAACTGCCATTGATTGCTGCAAATAAAATCCATTTGAAAAGCATTGACCTGGGCGGATACAGCAATGTACGGGGAGTAATGGGAAGCACTATTGAAGTTAAACAAGGTAAGGCCTATACCATTACATCCAAAGGCCATGAAGTAGGTTTGCATTCGCCCACCGACTGGCACCATTTTGCTTATGTTGCACTGGAAGATGATTTTGATATCAGGGTTAAGGTGGATGAGGTGATCTCCCCTTTTACCAATTACGACGGTGCAGCAGTATTGGTGGCCCGTGAAAGCCTCGATGGAAGTGCCCGTATCCTGGATCTTAAAGCCCTTGCCCCGGGAAGCCTGCATGGCAACGGCAATTTCAGTGGTAGGAAGGTTGTTGGAGGCAACCTTTTCTCGGGAGAAGATAAATTATTCAGTGGTGGCGGGGCCATCGATAAACCAGGAAACCCTGTATGGTTGCGTATGCGCAGAACAGGAAACCGCTTCCTGGCTTATTACAGTCATGATGGCGCAAACTGGAACTCTCTGAACTCCATTTATGCTGAAATGCCACAAATCATGTATGTTGGGATCGGGGTTTCAGCTTTTAAGTTTGATATACCCGTAACTGCGCGGTTTAGTGAACTTTCAGTTTCAGGAAAACTGGCAAAAGACAAGCCTGTGCGCAAAACGCAAGGCAAAGGAACAGGACTTTTAGCCGAATACTTTGATGGGCGAAATTTTGACTCTTACCTTTTTACAAGAATTGACACCCTGGTAGATTTCAATTTTGTGTATGGCGATCCTGTAGACATCAGAATGGGATATGAGAATTACTCTATACGATGGACTGGCTTTCTGGAACCGGTAACCAGCGGGAAACATACCATCTGGGCAGTGGTAGATGATGGTGCCAAAGTATGGATTGATGAGGAGCTTGTTATTGACAGCTGGAAAGACCAGGCAACCATTGGTTTGAGCTATGATGTGGAACTGGTTAAAGACAAAAAATACCCCATCAGGATTGAGTATTATGATGGTAAAATTGGTGGTAAATTCAGGCTATTGTGGCAAAATGAGAACTTTCCACTGGAACGGATACCTACAAGTCAGTTACATCCAGCCGAAACAAATGCTGAGTTGTATTCACCAAAGGTTCAGACTGAACGAATTACTCAACTTATAGAAGCCGAGAATGCAGAACTTGCCGGGTCAGCCCGAGTGGTGTATCAGCCCTTTGCCAGCTCATCCCAAACTGTGGAAATTCCTGCAGAAAATGGTGCGGGGCTCACATGGAAGGGCATTGACGGCGGAAAAGGTGGAGTTCATTATTTTAATATCATTTACTATTCACCCAACCCAAGCTGGTTGGAAAGCATTAAAAATATTTATGTGAACAGTCAGCTGATTGACCAGTATCATTTCTTCCCACCGGGTGACGGGGGCGGGTCATACTTTCTGAAAGTTGCACTTGAGCCGGGAAAAGAAAACAGTATTGCCATTGTTCATGAAGAAAACTCCAGGGGAAACCTTTTCATAGATTTTCTTGGAATTGACAATAGTTTTCCAGTATTACCTGTTCTTCCAGCTTATTACAAAAACACCCCCTGACCCTTATGCAATTTGAAAAACCAAAAATGAATATTAAAGCTGTAATATTTGATCTCGACGGCGTACTGGTAAATACCGATGAATTTCATTACCAGGCATGGAAAGAACTGGCCGATGAATTGGGGATTCCTTTTGATCGAAACATTAATGAACGCCTGCGAGGTGTAAGCCGCATGGAGAGTTTGGAGGTCATTCTGGAACAATCAGCCAAAAACTTTACTCAGCAGGAGAAGATGCTGCTGACGGACAAAAAAAACGAGAGATATCGGGCTTTGTTGAATGATCTGTCAGCTGATGATGTCCTTCCCGGGGTTATTTCCTTTATCAATAATCTAAACAGGATTAACATAAAAATGGCCATTGGCTCTTCCAGCAAAAACGCACCTCTTATACTGGAAAAAACATCGCTGGATTCATTGTTTGATGTAGTTATCGATGGCAATCAGATTTCCAGGAGCAAACCCCACCCGGAAGTATTTCTGAAAGCAGCACAGCAACTTGGTGAAAAGCCTGAAGCCTGCCTTGTGGTAGAGGATGCCGATGCAGGGGTGGAGGCTGCTTTAAGAGCGGGCATGAGGGTGTTGGCAGTGGGTGCTGCAGCTTCAAATCCCAAAGTACACTTTGCGGCCAGCAATTTGATTGAATTCATCGGTCAAATACCTAAAAACAGTTTCAAAAGTAAGCATATAATATAATCAACATAGCTACCCTGTCAGATAAAACAGAAAAGCATTATGTGTTATTAACCGATAGAACGTATCATGATAAAATTCATTAAACATCTCAGGAATTTTTGTATTATCATTCTTATCTTTTTTTTGCCGGAAATGACCACAGGACAAGAAATTGTCATCAATGAAATTATGTCCTCCAACGCAAGTACCATCGCTGATGAGGATGGAGACTATCCAGACTGGATTGAGCTTTACAATTATGGAGAAGATGCTGTTGATCTTGCAGGATGGGGCCTTTCAGATGATCCTGAAAATCCCTTTCGATGGGTGTTCCCGCAGGTTTCGCTGGGGCCAGGCGAGTTCCTGTTGGTATGGGCATCAGGCAAAGATCGACGACCTGATTCCTCTGACATGACAAATGGATTGATGAGAGAAGTTTATAACGGTATTCCGGGGGCAAATGTGAGCGATCTGGTTAATCATCCTTCCTTCCCTGATCAACCTTCATCAACTGGGATTGTTTCACATCTGTTTGAGGCGCCCACCAATATTGGTGACAACTACGGACAACGGATGCACGGATGGATCAAGGCGCCGGTCAGCGGCGAATATACCTTCTGGATTGCCACTGATGACGAGGGGCATCTTTATCTTAGCCCTAATGAAGAGCCTGCAGATGCTCAACTTGTGGCCCAGGTGCCTGGCTGGACTCTGCCAAGGGAATGGAATAAATATCCTGAACAACAGTCTGAAAGTATTTATTTGCAGCAAGGGCAATTGTATTACATTAAAGCTCTGATGAAAGAGGCTTACGGAGGCGATTGTCTTGCAGTAGGATGGCAATTGCCTGATGGAACATTGGAAAGACCCATTGCCGGTGAGCATTTATTCTGGAAAGATGCGCAGTTGCATACCAACTTTGCCATTGCTTCAGGAGGCGAAGATGTTCTGATTACCAATGTTGAAGGTGAAATTGTGGATCATTTGCCGCCACAGGTAATTCCTGCAGATATTTCCTGGGGGCGCTTCCCCGATGCGGAAGGGGAGATGATGTTTTTCAACAGTCCAACACCTGGTCAGTCCAACCATGCTGAAGGATACACTGAACTGCTTTCACCCCCGGGTTTTTCCCATTCTGCCGGATTTTATACAGATCCTTTTGATCTGATCCTGAGCCATGAAGACCCTGAAGTAACGATAATTTACACCCTGGATGGTTCGCAACCCGATCCTGCCAACCTTGAAGGGATAACATTCGGCTATAAGAACACCTATCCCGAGGCCACTCATAGTTCACCTGGTCCTATGCTGTATAGTTCATATATCAGCTACGTATACGAGGAGCCTCTGGGAATATATGACAGAACCTCAGAGCCAGAAGTACTGGCGCATAAGTCTTCAACTTTCCATGCCAATCCCTTGTATTTTCCACAAGTTCCTATTTATAAGGGGACTGTGGTACGGGCCCGATCCTTTAAGGAGGGAGCATTACCGGGAGATGTGGTAACCAGCACCTTTTTTGTTTCCCCCGAAGCCAGAAGCCGATACCACTTGCCGGT
>SLIL01000038.1 GCA_007135645.1 Bacteroidales bacterium | reverse complement strand
TTCAATTTCGCTCTTCACCAATTCTTGTCGTTCAGCAGGAATTATTAGCTCAAGTAGATTTTTCCCAATGGCTTCCTTTTCTGAGTAACCATAGAATTCAGCAGATGCCTTATTCCAGTAAATTACTGTGCCGTCCATCGTATAGCCCTGCACGGCAACTGTTTTTACATTCTGCAATATATTTCTGAATCGTAATTCGCTTGATTTCAGTGCCTCTTCAACCATCTTGCGTTCTGCGATTTCATTTTCCAGAGCCATTGCATAAGACTGGATATCCTTGTAATTACGGGCATTTTCTATTATATGGGCAGCCTGGTTGGCAAACCCCTGGATGTGTTTGATCTCTTCCCTGCCAAACTCATGGATTGTTTCCATGGATGTCAGGATCAAAACCCCCATGGTATGGTTTTTTGTTTTAATGGGCAGGTATAGATTGGAGCGCAGGTTTCGCAGCTTTACAATTTCTGCCTCAGCCGGGGTAAGTTTTGCTTTTAATGTATCGGCCATGATCACTGGTTTGCCTGTGGCAATGGCTTTTTTTACATGGGGATGTTCGTGAAGGTTTGCCAGGCGCAACTGTTCTGGGAAGTTTTCGGGAAGAGGAGGGGTTGTAGCCATAAGCCTGAGTGTTTCGTCTTCCAGCTGATAAATGGCACCACTGTTCAGTCCCATAACTTCAGTGGCATTATCAACCACCATTTGTAACACCTGGTCAGGGTCCATGGTGGCATTGATGGTCTGGCTGATCTTCAGGAATGACTCCAGGCTCCTGTTGCTTTTGAACAAAGCTTCTTCCGACAATTTTTGCTTTGTAATATCGTCAAAGGTGGCATAAGCCTGATAAGGTGTTTTTTCGCCTTTTCTGAAAAGGGGAATCGCTGTTATGGAGAGCCAGACATATTTTTCCTGTTCCGGAATAAAAACCCCTCTTGTAACCGGGCCTACCTTTTTGCCGGTTTTCAGGGCAATCATGGCCGGATGATCAGAACCATGCACCGGTTCTCCATCTTCGGTGATCATTTTCCAGCGAGGGTCCATGGTTGTTTTGCCTCTCATCTGGTCAAAAGTGATTCCCAGTATCTTCTCTGCTCCAGGGTTGGCCGAAATGATCTTTCCGGTGGCATCCTGATAAACAACTCCCGGCGACATGGTTTCAAACAAGATCCGGTGTTTTTTTTCACTCGTAAGCAGGTCTTGTTCTGCTTTTTTCTGGTCTGCGGCTCTTCTTGCTTCTTCCAAAGCCCGGGATATGGCAATGGGCAGGCGCTCAGGCCGGTCTTTTAAAACATAATCCACAGCCCCTTGTTTGAGCAGCTCAATGGCTGTTTCCTCTCCAATAGATCCTGAAACACAGATAAAAGGTATTTGGGGGCATATTTTGTTTCGAAGTTCCAGTGCAGCAAATGCATCAAAACCGGGTAATTTAAAGTCGGAAAGTATAATTTCAAAATTTTCTTTTTCCAGTGCCCGGATGTATTCCTTTTTGTTTAACACATGGGTCAGGTTCAGGTTAAATCCGGCATCAACGAGCTGTTTTTGAATCAGTTCCATATCCCAGGGGGAGTCTTCAAGGGCCAGAATTTTGATGCTTTTATCTTCCATATTGATTCTTTTTTGTTATTCCCGGGCTTTATTCACAGAAATCTTTGCGAAAAGTACAAAGATTTATGTTTATTTCCAACTACACATCATTGCTTTCAGTCAATTGTTTTTGACAAAACAATCATTGGTTTTTGCAAGGCATTCATAGTATTTAGAAAAAAAAAGCCCGGAAGCAAACTTACCGGGCTTTTGATACAGATCATCAAGGGTTAGAATCTTTCATAATCACTGTCAGATTGGGTGGTGTCCAGGTGAATGGTTGTACCTGCTGCAGCGGGTTTTTTCTTTTTGGTTTCATTTGCATTGGCTTGCTTAAGATGCGACCCATTGCCATTGGTTGGTTTAATTGCAGAGGATTGTTTGGTTACTTTTCCTGATCTTACTGCTTTATCATCTATTTTGAAGTAAGACACCATTTCCAGCAGTTGATCAGCCTGGCTGGCGAGCTCTTCGCTGCTGGTTGCCATTTCTTCGCTGGCGGCAGCGTTTTGCTGAGTTACCTGGTTGAGCTGCTGAATGGCAGAGTTGACCTGCTCAGCCCCTGAAGTTTGCTCAATGCTTGCGGCAGAGATCTCCTGTACCAGTCTTGCTGTTTTTTGTATCTCGGGTACAATGGCGGCCAGTTTTTGTCCTGCCTCTTCCGAAATGCTTACACCAAATTTGGAAAGCTTATCAATTTCAGCTGCGGCTACCTGCGAACGTTCGGCCAGTTTACGCACTTCGGCAGCTACCACAGCAAATCCTTTTCCGTGCTCACCTGCCCTTGCTGCTTCCACGGCAGCGTTGAGAGCCAGGATGTTGGTCTGGCGTGAGATCTCCCCGATAATGCTGATCTTATCGGCAATATCGCGCATGGCGCCCACGGCTTGCTCTGATGCTTTGCTGCTGTCCAGGATTCCTGCTTCGGCCTGTCTGGCAATGTTTTCTGTTTCGCGCGAGTTATCGGTGTTTTGCTGAATGTTGGCAGCCATCTCTTCCATGGATGAGCTTACTTCTTCTGCAGAGGAGGCCTGCTCGGTGCTGCCCTGGCTCATTTCCTGGGCTGTGGACGACATTTGCTGGCTGGCAGCGGCAATGTTGTCAGAGCCGGCCATTACACTGCCCAGTACCTCGCGCAGCTTCAGGATCATGCTCTGCATGGCATTACCCAGCTGACCTACTTCATCCTTGCGCACCAGGTACTCCTGTTCCACTTCAACGGTAAGGTCTCCATCTGCCAGTGTTCTGGCAATGCCAACCCCACGGATAATTCCTTCGGTCACAAGTCGGGTAATCAGAAAGCCCATCACCAGAGAAATAATGATGCCGATGATTATTCCAGTTACTACCATCACATTGGATGCTCTGATCACTGCATCTCCTGCCTCTACTTCTCTTTGCGCTTCAAGCACATTGATCTCCTGCAGTTCGCTAAAGCGCTCCATAAGAGAAAGGTGTGCAGGCGTGGATACCTGTGTAATAATCCTGCTCATTTCCTCAAAGGCTTCCACAGCCCTTTGTGCTTCACGGTTGATGAGGGCAAAATAGTTGAATACGTTATCCGCCGAAGGGATCATCACGTTGAGATACTCATTCATGGCAGCCTGCTGATTGCCCCTTTGAATGTGCTGCTTGATGCGGTGCACTGCTGCATGAAACTCATCATGGTGTACCATCATATCACGCATATTGCGGTTGATCTCCTGGTTGTTGGTGCGGAAATCGGGCAGCCACATTCCAAAGTTGCAACGGGTAGGATCTTCACCACCATCAAAACTACGCATGCTTTGGATAGCATTGGATGTTTGCACCTGCAGCGCGTAGTGGTCTTTCATAAATTCTTCCAGATCGCGGTTTACCTGCATGGGGTTTAACAGATCAGTTTCCATCACCACCGCGTGCTGGCGATCTACCTGTTGTATGTTTATATTTCTCCAGTTTTCCAGCTCTTGCAACAGCTGGCGATAGACGATGGCTTCCTCATCCGTTTGGTCCAGTGGAGCAAACAATTCCTGATAGCGTTGGTACTCAGCCCGGTATCGCTGAATATTTCTCTGTATTGCTTCCCGTTCTGTCCTGCTGAGCTGGTTGTCCAGCAACTCTTTGTATCCGGCCTGTACCCGTTCAAGGTTGGCTTCCATTTCCCCTAAATACTGAATACTCGGTAGCCGCACATCAGAAACTTCATGAAACGAGTTTCCTACATTTCGGAGACTCAATAATCCTATTATTCCGATAATTACTGCGATCAGCAGCACAATCATAAAGCCGGTGAGAATTTTTGTCCCTGTTTTTAAATCTTTGAAATTCATAGTTCTTTTTTTTTAAAATGAATGTTTTCCTTCGTGTATGATATTTTGTTAATTTGTATGACCTCCTATGCCTGTTTTTCTGCCTGAAGGGTTTCACTGGTTTCTTTAGCCACAATCAGTTCGGAAGAGTCGAACACCTTGTCTACATTGAGGATCATGATAAAGGCATCGTCCTGTTTTACCATTCCCAGCATGTATTCAGGGTTAAATCTGCTTCCCAGTGACGGGGGTGGTTCTATGTCTCCGGCACTGAGTTTCAGTACTTCCTCTACTGAGTCTACCAGTGCTCCCAGTTGTATTACACCTCCGTCCATGTTTACATCCAGCACAATGATGCAGGTATCCACATTGTCTTCGGCCGCATTCAACCCGAATTTGATCCGGGTATCCAATACCGGTAATACTTTACCGCGTAAGTTGATTACGCCCCGCATATACTCCGGTGATCTGGGCACCTTGGTAATGGGGCATAATTCGAGGATTTCCAGTACTTTGCCCACATCAGTGGCAAACATTTCCCCTCCAAGTTGAAAGGACAGGTAAGATGTAACAACATTTTCTGTAGTAGCTTCAGCCATAAAGAGCCTCCTTCTTTTGTTTAAAATGATATATTTATTGATCAGCCAGCGGATGAAAAAACTAATGAAATACTTTCTGCCAAAAAAAGCAAAACATCCGTTTAACTTTTTATCTTCCTTGTTAGTCGACGGTGGATGATAATTTATTGGTAACAAAGGAATGAAAAAACAATAAATAATTTTATCGATTGTTTACGGATTCGGGGTATGTTAAAATATAGAGAAGAATACAGGTGAAAAGACCTGTTTTTTGTTAATTATTTTAGGTTATAATAAACATTTTCATACAATTGATGGATTGCACATGCCTGATTATAAACATGCCAATAACCTGGTTTACAATTATGAAAGATAATCACAGTGCAACTCAAATAAGCAAACCAAGTACAATAAAATATTTCGGTTTGAGATTAAAAGCACTCCATAAAATAACTGCATGGCCTGATTCAGGAATTTTGCCGAACAGTATCGATTTTTTTTTATTTTTGAAAAATAATGATCTCCGAAGAACCTATCTCAATAGCTGAGTATGTTTTGAGACCTATCGTTAGTTTGAATAAAAAACAGAAAAAACTGTCAGATCATTTTTAGTTGTTCCCAGGTAGTTTTTCTGTGAGTTACTTAAATAAATTACTTATGGAACCTACCTACGAGCAATTAAAAAAAAAGGTTTCCACACTTGAGAAAAAGATCCGGCAGCTGGAGCCTGAACAATTAAAAGGGGTAGAAGGGGATGATGAAAAATATCAACTGTTGAGGGAGACCA
>SLIL01000088.1 GCA_007135645.1 Bacteroidales bacterium | reverse complement strand
TATACGATAATGTTATCAGAGTACGTTTTCAGAAATTTTGATGATATGGTCCACTTTTCCCATGGTGTATATATGCACAAAATTATGACCGTTGGCTATCAATTCTTTGATCTGGTTTGTAGTCCACTCAACACCTACCTGACGAACCTGTTGGTTATCTTTGCATTTATTCATTTCTTTTACCAGGTCAGAAGGGATGGTAAGGTTGAAGGTTCGTGGCAATACATGCAGGTGCTCTTTAATGCTCACGGGTTTTAATCCTGGGATGATGGGTACTTTTATTCCAGCTTCTCTGCATTTTTTTACGAAGTTAAAGAAAACCTGGTTGTCAAAAAACATTTGAGTTACAATATATTCGGCACCCTTTTCCACCTTTTGTTTAAGGAAAAACAAGTCTTCCTCCAGGTTGGGAGATTCGGCATGCTTTTCAGGATATCCAGCCACACCCACTGAGAAATGGGTATGGGTGGGATTCTGAACGTATTGCTCATAATAAAAGCCATTGTTCATGGCAATGATCTGTTCGATCAGGCCCGACGCATAACGATGCCCCTGGGGATTGGGCTTAAAACGTCCTGTTATCTTGTCTCCGTCACCTCTTACCACCAGCAGGTTTCTGATACCCAGAAAATCCAGATCGATCAGTGCATCTTCTGTCTCCTGTCGCGAAAACCCACCACAGATAATGTGGGGAACAACATCCACCTTGTATTTTGCCATGATAGCAGCAGCAATACCTACTGTGCCAGGCCTTTTTCTCACCACCGAAGGTTTGAGGCTGCCATCAGGTTGTTTCAGATAGGAAACCTCTTCACGGTGATACGTGATATTAATAAAAGGAGGATTGAAAGGCATTAGCTGATCCAGGGTTTCGTAAATGGTATTGATGCTGCTCCCTTTTACAGGAGGCAGAAGTTCATAGCTTATACGAGAACTGCCATTGGTTTGGGCAATATGTTCAGGAATGGTCATTGCTTTTTTGTTATCGTGTTATTAAAAATAGTGAGAGTTTTATCAGACATTCGTAAAGAGCTCAAATTCGTCTTTCATTATTCATCATTTGTCATTCTTCGTTCTTCATTCTTCATTCTTCATTCTTCACTCATTCGCATACGGTTTTTCAAAAAACGCAAGAAAAACATCCAATGTCTGAATAAGTTTACGAATATGGATAAGATTAGATAGCTTAATGGTGCCGATCACGTAATTGTAATTTCGTGAAGATAATTTCTCTTCGATATTTTCAAATTCAAAATGACTGAAATCCAGGAGATTCTTAAATCTCAGGTAAACCCTCACACTTACATCATTGGAGTGTACCGGAACATTGAAATACTTGCGCTTTTTGTACTCATATTTATAGCCGTGCATGCGTGCTGTAATGTCAGACAACACAGAGCTGCCCGTGGGATGGCCACCTGCACCTTTTCCGAACATAAATTGTTTTTCGTAGAAAGACCCCTCGATGATCACTCCGTTGTATTCATTCTCTACGTTGTAGATATATTCATCATCGGTTACCATTTTGGGCATTACCATAAGGTTAAACCGTTTTCCGTTGATCTTGGTGGCCTGGGCAACCAGCTTAAGGCGGTAACCTTTCTCCCTTGCAAACCGGATGTCATCAGCCTGCAGGTTGGAAATACCTGAAACAAAAACATCATCAGGATTAACAATAGATCCAAATCCATGCAGTGCCAGGATCACCAGTTTGTAGAGAGAGTCCCAGCCTCCCATATCCAGGGTAGGGTCGGCTTCGGCAAACCCGAGCTCCTGGGCCTCCTTTACTGATTCCGGATAGTTTTTATTCTCATTGAAGATCTTTGACAGGACAAAGTTGGAGGAGCCGTTGAGAATCCCGGTAATGGAGAGTAAAAGGTCATTGTCGTAATACTCTTCAAGGTTACGTATTACCGGAATAGACCCGCAGGCCGAAGCATCATAGAGCAAGGAGTTTCCTGTTTCTTCCTGCAGTTTAATTAATTCTGGCAAGTGTGCGGCGATCATTTTTTTATTTCCTGAAACCACGCTTTTCCCGTTTTTAAGGGCGCCTGAAACAATTTCAAATGCCTGGTCAGCGTCGTTGATTAATTCAACTACGAGGTTGATTTCCTTATCATTTAAAATATCAGCCGGCTCAAGGGTGAAATGGCTTTTGGGCAGGCTTCTTTCTTTTTCCGGATCGATGATGCAGATCTTTTTTATGGTGGCATTGGTTGTATGGCTGTGTTTTAATACATGGTGCAATCCTTCTCCAACCACGCCGAAGCCAAATAGTCCTATGGTTTGTTTGCTTTTTTGATGGGGCATTTTATCTCGATTTAAATGGTTTATTTTATAATGTAGTGAGCCCCTGGCAACACTTTAAACAAAAAAGTTGTTGCCAGGAGCATAAAAATATCAGTGAATTAAAGATCAGACCTTACTAAGGGCCTGTTCAAAATCAGCAATGATATCATCAATATGTTCAATACCCGCGGAAACACGGAGCAGGTTGGGCGAAACACCGGTTTTTGCCTGTTCCTCGGCTGTAAGCTGCTGGTGGGTTGTTGCCGATGGCTGGATAATAAGGGTTTTCGCATCTCCCACATTGGCCAGGTGGCTTACCAGTTCAAGGCTTTCAACCAATTGGGTCGTTTGTTCTTTGGTCCCTTTCAGCGTGAAAGAAAGAACTCCTCCCGAACCTCTTTTCAGGTATTTCTTTGCCAGCTCATGATAGGGGCTGGATGCCAGTCCCGGATAGTTTACCTTTTCAACTTTTGGATGTTGCTCCAGCCATTGTGCAAGGGCAAGGGCGTTATCTGAATGTCGCTGTGCGCGAAGGCTCAGGGTTTCCACCCCCTGCAGCAATAAAAACGAGTTGAACGGGCTGAGTGCAGGTCCAAAATCTCTCAACCCTTCCACACGCGCCCTGATGATATAGGCGATGTTGCCAAATGGACCGTTCTTACCAAAAACATCGGTAAAAACAAGGCCATGATATCCTTCGGAAGGTTCACTGAATTGCGGGAACTTACCGTTGGCCCAGTCATATTTTCCGGCATCAACGATCACACCCCCGATACTGGTGCCATGCCCCCCGATCCACTTGGTGGCCGACTCAACAACAATGTCAGCACCGTGTTCTATAGGTCTGCACAGGTAGCCTCCGCAACCAAAGGTATTATCCACTACCAATGGGATATCGTATTTTTTTGCAAGGGCAGAGAAAGCTTCAAAATCAGGGATGCTGAACCCCGGGTTGCCTATGGTTTCAATGTAGATGGCTTTGGTTTTTTCATCAATATGCTTTTCAAACTCATCTGCATGATCGCTGTTGGCAAAGCGAACCTCAATCCCCAGTCTTTTAAATGCAACCTTAAACTGGTTGTAGCTTCCACCGTAAAGGTAGGAGCTGGAAACAAAGTTGTCTCCCGCTTCCAGGATATTATTCAATGCAATGAACTGGGCCGCCTGCCCTGACGAAACTGCCAGGGCAGCAGCTCCCCCTTCAAGTGCAGCAATACGTTTCTCAAACACATCTGTAGTGGGGTTCATGATGCGGGTGTAAATGTTGCCAAACTCTTTCAGTTCAAACAGGTTTGCAGCATGCTCGGCACTGTTGAAAACATACGAAGTGGTTTGGTATATGGGCACTGCGCGTGATCCGGTAGTTGGGTCTGGCTCCTGGCCTGCATGAAGTTGTAATGTCTCGAAGTTTTGTGTATTCATATTTAGTTATTTAGTTATTTAGTTAATAAGTTATTGGGTTAATAAGTTATTGAGTTATTGAGTTATTGAGTTATTGGGTGTTTTTCTTTAAAGCCCGGACAAAGGGAAACAATGGCTTCCTTGGGAAGTCAGAAAAAAAACCATTGCCCTTTACTGCCAAAAAATATCAGCAGCCGGGCATGGGCATAGCCATATGCACCTTGTGGAGAAACGAGTTACAGGAAATACGAATGCAAAATCCGGAGAAAGTGATCTGCGATTTTCTGGTAAAAATAAAATTCAAAAAAATAAACTGCATGTTACTTAAAGTTGGTTTATAACTCCTTTTATTAAGGCAGGTTTTGGCACCTTCCCCCGGGAGGGTGGGTTGCCAGAGCATCAGCGAGCCTGTTCTCTCCGCTCTTCTTTATAAACATCCTTGTCAAAGAATTGAGTGTGTTTTAAACACGTGGCAAAAGTACACTTAAAATATATCTGTTTCCAAGTTAAAAAATGACAAAAAGATGAATGTACAAGTTTTTGGATCATTTGTGCTATGTTTTTGGGTCATTTGTGCTTATTTTAATGCCGTAATTAAAGCGGGTTTTATAAAAAAAAAACTAAATTTGACCGTTCATTGATTTTTTAGGATCATTGGTTTTGAAAAAGGATGATTCTATGATTTATTCAAAAGACATTTTATTAATAATCAAAAATTCAGACACATGAAGAATTTCTCCAGACGCAGATTTATCAGGACCGGACTTACAGGTATGGTCGGGTTATCAGTTTTACCAATGCTGAAAGGATGCAGGGTAGGTGTTAATGATACCATTCGTCTTGGTTTTATTGGTCTTGGCAGACAAACGATTTACCTTGTTGACGGTTTTAACCAGATCCCCGGAGTAAAAATCGTTGCTGGTTGCGATGTTTATGAGATTAAACGTCAACGGTTTGAGCAACAGGTTAGGTCTTTCCAGGAAAGCCAGAACCAGACAGTGGAAGTTTCGGTATATGAAAATTACCGGGATATCCTGGAAAGAAATGATGTTGATGCAGTGGTAATTGTAACTCCCGATCATTGGCATGCCATCCAGGCCATTGAAGCCTGCAGGGCAGGTAAAGATGTTTACCTGGAGAAACCGGTTACTTTTACAATCAAGGAGGGGATAGAGGTTGTAAAGGCAGTAAGAAACAACAATATCGTTCTGGGAGTGGGAAGTCAGCAGCGTTCTGATCCCAATTTTCAGCACGCAGTAAAACTGGTTCAGGAAGGCCGGCTTGGCAATCTTACCAAAGTAAACGCATGGGTAGGTCCTCCTCCAAAACCTTATGATCTTCCGGAAGAGCCTGTTCCTGCCGGCCTTGACTGGGATAAGTGGCTGGGGCCCAATCCATATGTGCATTACAATCACCGGCTTAACCCGCCTATTTCCCTTGATCCTCCAAGATTTGAGGAGTTCTGGGCTGAATGGCGCTACTACAAGGAAGTTGGTGGTGGCTTCCTCACCGACTGGGGAGCCCATAATTTTGATATCGCGCAATGGGCACTGGGCAAGGACAACAGTGGCCCTGTAAGGATCATTCCCGCCGGAGCTGAAGGAAATGAATACATTCACTTTATTTATGAAGGCGGTTTGCTGGTAGCCAATGAGCCTTTCACTGATGATCAGAACTTTGGGGTAAAATTTGCCAGTGATGATGCATGGGTGCAGGTTTTCAGAGGCAGGTTTGAAGCTTCGGACCCCTCTCTTATGCCGGTTGCCAAAGATGCTGGCGACCAGGATGTTCCTTATGAAACCGGAACACCACACCTGGAAGACTTTATCAATGCCATGCGCAGCAGAAGAGATCCAATTGCCAATATCGAAGCTGGTCACCGTACAGGTTCTGTAGGTATTCTTGGAAATATTGCCACCAATCTGCAACGACCCCTCAACTGGGATCCTGCAAGGGAAAGGTTTGTGGATGATCCTGAAGCCGATAAACAGTTGCATCGTCAATACAGAGAAGGTTACAGTTTATAATTACTTTTTAGGGCCCGGGAAAGAAGTCTGTTTTTTCCGGGCCTTTATTTTACCAATTTTATAAAGAAAAAATGAAGAAAAATACTACTACTCGCCGCAATTTTCTGGGGTCATTTGTTGCAGCAGGTACAGCAGCACTACTTATGCCCAAAAATGCACTGTCATCCTTTGCCGGCAAGTCAACCCTGGCAGCCCGCCAACCCAAACCCACACTGGAAGGCAAAAAAGTGCTTTTTGTTTATGGTGGCTGGGACGGGCATGACCCGGAACTTACCCGTGATCTTTTCGTTCCCTGGATGCGCTCAGAAGGGGCTGAAGTAACTGTTTCAGATCATCTGGATATCTATCTGGATGAAGCTCTCATGCAATCCCTTGACCTGGTGGTGCAAATCTGGACTATGGGCGAGATTACCGGCGATCAGGAAAAAGGACTTCTCAATGCGGTGAGAAATGGGTGTGGTATTGCCGGATGGCATGGTGGACTGGGCGATTCATTCCGCAATAACGTGGAGTACCAGTTTATGGTTGGCGGCCAGTGGGTGTCGCACCCCGGAGGTATTATCGATTACAGGGTGAATATCATTGATCATGAAGATCCTGTTACAAGGGGACTGAATGACTTTGCCATGCATTCTGAGCAATACTACATGCATGTGGACCCCAATGTAAATGTACTGGCTACCACCAAATTTTCCGGTGAGCATGCTCCCTGGATTGATGGCTGTACCATGCCGGTAGTATGGAAAAAATACTACGACAAGGGCAGGGTGTTCTATTCTTCACTGGGGCATGTAATCGCAGATTTTGATGTTCATGAAGCACTTGAAATCCAGAAAAGAGGTATCAGGTGGGCATCAGAGAGTAAATACCATCCCTTTGAGGAGTGGAGGAGTCCGGTATATAGAACGTAAAAGGTGCAGCAAAAATATATGTTGCCTTGATCTATTACCCCCGGATTTCAGATCAGGGGGTAAGCCTGCTACCTGAGATCAATTACATCCACACCGTCAGGAAAATCAGCACGGTTGAAAACAAACTTTGAATCGGCAATTTCTATGTTGGGTCTGAGTTTGTCAATAGCATAGGTGTAGGTGCCACCGTGGCGATCGTATGCAATGGTGTAAACCAGTGTCTGATCTCTTGCGTCAAGGGCCAGGCGGTACTTAAAGAAAGACTGGGGGGTTACTGGGATCATATCGATCAGATCCACCATTCTGCCATTGTGATTTTCCTGCCTGATAAACTTGCCTCTGTATTCGGTTTCAAAGTTATCCAGCAGGGCAGTGGGAGTGAGGCCCCCTTCCATATTTTCAACCTTGTTGATGTGGATCTCCCACAGGTCATCAATAAAATTCCATACCGTTACTCCATCAGAAATAAATACGTTGTCTCCAACAAGCATGCGATACTTATCTCCTTTGGTATAAACCTTACCACTCATCACCTCGTTAATGCCCATCTGGGTATTTTCCATGGTGTAGGTAAATTCCACTTCCATAGAGCGATAAGATTTAATCTTTTCACTGGCTTTTTTTACCAGTTCGTTTGCCTTTTGTTCCCATGCAGTTTCGTGGTCTGTTTGCGAATAAGCGGTGCTCACAAAAAGTGCAATCAATACGGGTATTATGAGTTTTTTTTGCATCTGATTTAATTTTATTGCCATTATTATTAGAACGCTGATGACGTGGATTTTACAGATAATCACGGATATTGAAAATTCGTGTAAATCCGTTTGATCCGTGTTACCCGTGTTCGTTTTTTTTATAGTTTCAATTGAAAATCCGATTCGTTGTTCATCTGAGATAATCGTATTTCAATTATTATTTCATAATAGATCTACATACTACCACCTTTCAAAATCTGTTCCAAAGTCATTTCATCCTTTATTTTTACCTCCCTGGCTTTGCTTCCTTCAAAAGGACCAACAATTCCGGCGGCTTCAAGCTGGTCGATGATCCTACCTGCACGGTTGTACCCAAGCTTTAGCTTTCTTTGCAGCAGAGATGTTGATCCCTGTTGTGTGGCAACGATCACCCTGGCGGCTTCCTCAAACATATCATCCCTTTCGGCAGGGTCAAAATCTTCCAGCTCACCTCCTTCATCATCTGCCACTTCCGGAAGCATAAACACATCGGGGAAAGCGCGCTGAGAGCCTATAAAATCTGTAATTTTATCAATTTCCGGGGTGTCTATAAAGGCACATTGCAGCCTGAGAAGATCACTACCGGTAGAGAGCAGCATATCTCCCCGCCCAATGAGCTGATCAGCCCCACCGGTATCAAGGATAGTGCGGGAGTCAATTTTAGAAGTTACCCTGAAAGCGATCCTTGCCGGGAAGTTAGCCTTGATCATCCCCGTGATAATGTTCACCGAAGGCCTTTGTGTGGCAATGATCAGATGTATCCCTACCGCCCTGGCCAGCTGGGCCAATCGTGCTATGGGCAGTTCAATCTCCTTGCCCGCGGTCATGATCAGGTCGGCAAACTCATCAATAAAAAGGATGATATAGGGCATGAAGTGGTGTCCGTGATTGGGGTTGAGTTTGCGGCTGATAAATTTCGCATTGTATTCTTTGATGTTGCGCACCTGGGCATCTTTGAGCAGGTCATAACGATTATCCATTTCAACGCAAAGCGAATTAAGGGTGCGTACCACCTTGCGTGTATCAGTAATGATGGCTTCTTCAGAGTCGGGAAGCTTGGCCAGATAGTGCCTTTCAATTTTGGAGAAAAGGGTAAGTTCCACTTTTTTGGGATCTACCAGTACAAACTTTACATAAGCCGGGTGCTTCTTGTATAAGATGGATGCAAGAATGGCGTTGAGCCCGACAGATTTACCCTGCCCGGTGGCCCCGGCCATGAGCAGGTGAGGCATTTTGGTAAGGTCGGTGATGAAGGTTTCGTTGGCAATGGTTTTACCAAGACCAATGGGCAGTTCAAAAGTTGAGTTTTTAAATTTTTCGCTGCTCAGGATGCTGCGCATGGATACGATCTCTGGTTTGCTGTTGGGTACTTCTATACCAATGGTTCCCCGGCCGGGAATAGGGGCAATGATCCGTATTCCAAGGGCTGAAAGGCTCAATGCAATATCATCTTCCAGATTGCGGATTTTGGAGATACGAACACCGGCGGCCGGCACGATTTCATACAAAGTAACTGTAGGACCAATGGTAGCTTTGATCTTATCAATCTCGATAGAATAATTTCTCAGGGTATCCAGGATACGCACCTTATTGGCTTCCAGCTCTTCTTTGTTGACATTAATGGTGTTATTGCCGTGCTCATCGAGTAGTTCGGTGGGCGGAAGCTGGTATTTCGGCAGTTCCAGGGTTGGGTCGTAATCTCCCATTTCTTCAGGGATTCCATCGCCCTGCATCGAAGAAGGATCATCAATGGGTTGATAATTGCTGTTGCTGATTTTGCTGTCATCGGCAATTTCTATTTCCAGCTCAACACCATTATCCGGATTTTGCTCGCTTTCAGGTTTTTCCTGCGTGGATGGTTCATTATCCTCTCCCTGGTTTATTTCAAAGAAACCATTCTCTTCACTGTTTCCATTTTGATTTCTACCTTTTATCTTTTCTATGATAGCAGTTTCAGAATCCAGTTCCAGTTCAATGTTTCTGTACCCGTCGTCTTCCTGCTCATTTGCTGGTTGCAAATCTTCAGCTTCACTATCATTGGGGTCATCCTGGTCATTCAGTTCTTTTTCAATATCTTCATCAGCATTAATGGCACCGGTTCGTAATCTGGCAAAAAATGCCCTGAAGTGAGCCGAATTGAGATTGAAGGCTATGATCAGGATACTGGAAAGTGCAAACAACAGTAGTAATCCGGTACCTGCTTTTCCCAGAATTCCATTGAGCCATTGCACACTTTCAAATCCAAAAGTGCCACCCAGGATAGTAAGATTGCCTGAGGTAAAAGTAAATGCTAAAGCAACAGAAAACCAGATCATTGCAAAAAAACTATATATTGTGGTTTTCCACAAGGGGAGCAAAGACTTTTTTGTTAGCAGTTTGAAACCGTATAGAAAGCCCAGGAAAGCAAAAAGAAAAGAAGAAATACCAAACCATTTTTTAATAAACAGGTGCGAAGCAATTGCACCCAGGCGCCCCATCATATTCTTGGCAACAATGCTTGCGTCAACAAGTAATTCATAGTTGAACACCTTGTCTTCAAGGTAGGCATCGTCATCCTGCCAGTTGAATAAATAGGATATAAATGCCAGAAAGAGATATACTGAGGCAATGATCAGTAACAGTCCTGCAATTTTTCTGAACCGCTGATCTTTAAAGCCTGTAAAAATGTTTTTGAATTTAAATTCGTTTCCTTTCAGGTCATCCTTCTTTTTCCCATTCCCTTTACTGGGTTTATCTTTAAAGGTATTTTTGGGTGGATGGGTTTTCTTTCTGCGCATTGTAAGGAATTTAATATTTTGCAAACGCAAAATTAGCAAAACTATTGCAATTATTATTATGGGCACAAAGAGGATTAGAGTTTCAAAATTTGTGAGTTTCCTTATCTTTGCAAAGTTTTTTAAACCTCAGAATTATGGGAAGGATAATGGCCATTGATTATGGCCAGAAGCGTGTTGGAATTTCGGTTACCGACGAAAGCAGGATCATTGCAACTGGACTTACCACAGTGCATGTAAAAGATGTAATGGACTATCTGAAGAAGTATATATCCACGGAAAAGGTCGATTGCATTGTGGTGGGAGAACCCAAAGACATGAAAAACAGAGCTTCTGACGCATCCCGCTTTATTGAGCCTTTTGTAAAACACCTCAAAAAACAATTTCCTGATATTACTGTTGAACGGATGGACGAACGGTTTACTTCGCAAATGGCTTTTCAAACAATGATAGATGCCGGTTTGAGTAAAAAAGGCAGGCAAAATAAAGAGCTGGTGGATACTATTAGTGCCACTCTGATCCTTCAATCCTATATGGAAAAGGTAAGACATGAAAATCAGAGAAATAATTCAGACAATCTTGCATAAAACCATAGGAATATGATATTACCCATTGTTGGATATGGTGATCCTGTATTAAAAAAGAAGGCTGGAGAGATCGACTCTTCTTATCCGGGCCTGAAGGAATTAATAGACAATATGTGGGAAACCATGTATAATGCCAGTGGGGTGGGTTTGGCAGCACCCCAGATCGGGAAATCCATCCGGCTGTTTGTTATTGATGCCAGCCCTTTTGAAGAGGAAGATAATAAACTGAAAGACTTTAAAAAGGTTTTTATTAATCCGGTTATCATCGAAGAAAGGGGTCAGGAATGGTACTTTAATGAAGGATGTCTTAGTTTTCCCGATTTAAGAGAGGATGTGGCCCGCAGACCCAGAATCCGCATCCGTTATCAGGACGAAGAGTTTAAAATATTTGAGCAGGATTATGATGGCATTGCAGCCAGGATCATTCAGCATGAATACGATCACATTGAGGGAATTGTTTTTGTGGATCGTATTACTCCGCTCAAACGAAGATTGATAAAAAACAAATTGACCAGTATTGTTAAAGGTACAGTTAAGGCATCCTACAAAATGAGATTTGCCCGTAATACTTAATTCAAAAGTATATAAGTGATTCTTCTGTTTGCTTGTCTGTATATCTTCCCATTCAGTAAGCCTTTAAAACATTAAAACCATAACAATGCGATATCGGGGTTTTTAAACCGATGGGTCATCGGTAATAAGTGCCTCTCTAAACAAAAAAAATGCAGTATTTCTTCCATACGTTATCCAACGGAATCAGGCTGGTGCACAAACATACAGACAGCCTGGTGGCCCATTGTGGTCTTACCATAAATGCCGGATCGCGCGATGAACATTCCCGTGAGCAGGGTTTGGCTCACTTTATTGAGCATTTGATATTTAAAGGGACTAAAAAACGGAAAACATACCAGATTCTCAGTCACATGGAGAATGTTGGTGGAGAGATCAATGCCTATACGGGCAAGGAAGACACGTGTATTTATGCCACTTTCATGAGTATTCACTATGCCAGGTGTCTCGATCTGATTTCCGATATTCTTTTTGGATCCGTGTTTCCTGAAAAGGAGATCCTCAAGGAAAAGGATGTGGTGATTGATGAGATCAACTCTTACAAAGACAATCCTGGTGAACAGATCTTTGATGATTTTGATGAGATTATTTTTCGTGATCATCCCCTTGGAGCCAATATTCTTGGGACACCTGCGCATCTGAAAAGATTTACCAGGGAGCACATTTATGGGTTTATGAACAGAAACTATGTTACCGAGGAGATGGTTATATCATCGGTGGGAAATATCCAGTTCAGCAAACTCATAAAGCTGGTAGAGCGGTATTTCGGGCAATTGCCCCGGAGCTCAAGAGTTGAACCCAGGCTCCCGTTTATGAAATATGTGCCGGAAGAAAAAATCAAAAAACGTCGCAATCACCAGGTTCACTGTATCATTGGTAATACCGCTTACAGTGCCGTTGATAAACTTAAAACACCCCTGGTTCTTCTCAATAATATCCTGGGTGGTCCCGGGTTAAACTCCCGCCTTAATATGGGTGTCAGGGAGAAATACGGGTTTTGTTACAATCTTGAAAGCCACTACCAGCCCTATTCTGATACAGGTATTTTCAGTATTTATATGGGAACAGACCTGGATTTTATTGATAAAACCATTTCGCTGGTACAGAAAGAATTGACGGTTTTACGGAATAAAAGGCTGGGCAGTCTGCAGCTTAAGCGGGCAAAGCAGCAATTGCAGGGCCAGGTAGCCATTTCCTTTGAGTCCAATCACAATGAAATGCTATCCATTGGCAAAAGTCTGTTGCTTTATGACCGGATCGATTCCATCGCCGAGATCAATGAAAAAATTCAGCGGGTCACCGCATCAGAGCTGCTTGAAGTGGCCAACGAAATATTTGATCCCAATTTGCTGAGCATGCTCACGTTCCGGCCCCGATAACATTATTATAATCAATTTCAATCACATCTTTTTTAAACTAAAAAAAATGAACTTTACCGATCTGCGCGCCGAATCGTATGCCACGCAATACAGTACAGAAGAGACAACTGTATTAAAAAAGCTGAATCGTGAAACCCATTTGAAGATTCTGAGGCCTCGTATGCTTTCCGGCCATATGCAGGGCAAGTTGCTTGAAATGATCAGTTGTATGATTGAACCGGCAAAAATTATTGAGGTAGGTACCTATACCGGATATTCCGCTATTTGTCTGGCCAAAGGGCTTAAGGCAGGTGGGGAGCTTCATACCATTGATCATAATCCTGAACTTGAGGACTTCACCAGTAGCTTTTTTAAAGAAGCAGGTCTGGAAGATCGTATTCATTATCATATTGGAGAAGCCCTGGATGTTTTGCCCCGGATCGAAGGTCCCGTTGACCTGGTTTTTCTTGATGCGGACAAGGAAAACTACATTTCATATTATGATTTAGTCATGGCGAAACTCCGTGTTGGAGGTTTTATACTTGTCGATAATGTGTTATGGAGTGGTAAAGTTTTTTCTGCTGAGGATGCCGGAGATGATCCTGAAGCGCATGCCATAAGAGCATTCAACGAATATGTGCAAAATGATACTCATACAGAAAACCTGATCCTGCCCATTCGCGACGGATTAACACTAATCAGAAAAATAAAATAAGCTTTCAGAGTTTCTGGCAAGAGGGGTTTTATAGACCATGTTTAAGGGTTTTTATTTCTTCTGCAACTTCTTCCATGAGCCACATGGGTGTTGAGGTGGCCCCGCAAACACCCGTGCTGTAAACTCCGGTCAACCAATCCTTTTGCAACTCCTCTTTCCCTGACACAAAGTAAGTATTGGGATTGTGGCTTCGGCAAATTTCAAATAAATACTTTCCGTTTGAACTTTTCTTTCCGCTTACAAAAATTACCAGGTCATGTTGTTTTGCAAACCCGGCCAGATGCGGGCCGCGATTGGATACCTGGCCACAAATGGTATTGTAAACCTTCAGGCCGGGAGCTTCACTTTTCCCACAATGGTGTTCGGCGAGCATCTGTTTGATTTTAGCGGCCAGTAATCTGTACTCTTCTTTATTTTGGGTTGTCTGGCTATACAGGGTAATTGGCCTTGAAAAATCAATCTTTTTCAGATCATCAGGATTGTTGCCAACTACTATGGCTTTATCGGCTGTGTATCCTTTCAATCCAACCACTTCAGCATGTCCTTCCTTGCCAAAAATTACCAGTTGCCCGTTTGCTTCCAAGGCTTTCTGCTGGCTTACGGAAATCCTGTTCTGCAATTTGAGTACCACCGGGCATGATGCATCAATGATCTCCAGGTTATTTTCTTTAGCTGCCTGGTAGGTTTGGGGAGGCTCTCCATGTGCCCGGATCAATACCCGGGTGTTGTAAAGATCCTTCAGGTCGTTGTGGTCAATGGTTATGAGTCCTTTTTCTTTCAGCCGGTTCACTTCCTTGTTGTTGTGCACGATATCTCCAAGGCAAAAAAGTGTTCCGTATTTATCAAGGAATTCTTCGGCAGTTTTTATGGCATTGAGCACCCCAAAACAAAACCCTGACTTTTTATCAATATTGACTTTCATCACTTTGCATTAGTTAATCTGCGGGGTAGGGGCAGCAGGTCTGAAGAATAAACTTTCCAGGTTGGTGGTTACCGAAAAATGGTTGGGAGCGCCGGCAAGATGATAGTTGGAGCGGCCATAGTGAAACATAAAATGGGATACTCTCACTCCAATTCCCCATGACAATCCCACGGTTGAAAGACGCGTATCCACCTTCATTTCCTGGCGGCGGCGGTAATTGTATCCGATTCCTGCCACGAAATTTTCTGTTGGAAGAAACTCGATACCAAATACAGCATGCCGCAACAGCTTATCCGAGAATTCACTAAAACGCTCCTGTGAGGTCGATCTTTGGTTCTCCATTCCAATAATAGTTTGCCCTGATGCAAGCTGATCATCATAAGTGAGGTCAAAATTGTGCAGGTTGTGCGCCACAAAAGAAAAGCGCAAAGGAGCATTTAATAGTTTCTTACTGAGTCCGAAAACGATATCGAAAGGCAGAGGTTCATTACCAGTTTGATCATAATGGGTGATTTGTCTTCCGATGTTTCTGAAAACAAGGCTGGAGGCAATAAGCCTGTCCTCATTAAAATAGGAAACTGCAACATCGGCTGCCACGCCCATTGAAGAGTATTGTTCCAGGGAGGAGAAGATAGTTTTCAGATTGCTTCCAATGCTCCATTGCTCAGAGAGTTGCCGTCCCCATCCTATTCCGATCGCATATTCTCCTGCTGAAAACTGACCCAACCGGTTGCCAAATTCATCTGCTTCGGTAAAATCGCCATAGCTGATATATTGAATGGCAAAGCTGAAGTTACCTGCCCTTTCAAAACTGTAATTCATGGCAGCGGTGCCATAGGTTATATCGCCGAAATAATCAACAAAATTAAGGGATAACTGACGAGGCATTTGTGCATTGAGCATGGAAGGATAATAGAGTGCCATCCCCAGGTCGTTATCAAAATCGGGTACAGCATAGCCTCCAAGGCTTGTTATTCGGGCTGTAGAGGGCAAATTCATGAATTCGTAAACTCTTCCGCTTTGAGATTGAGAAAACCCCTGAATATTCAACAGAATAAGAACAATCAAAACCGCAAGCATATTGAACACGATGAGAGGAGAAGAATTTTTCACAAAAAGTACTTTAATGATAGTTTCTATTAACCCAACTCCGGAACAACGGCAAAGTTCAGAAATTATTGCCGTTATTTATTATGAAGTGAAGTATAGTCTGAAAATTGACCTGGATTTACTCTAACCCGATGCTACTTTTATAAGGAATATTGCTTTTAAAACTTAAAATGGGCATTGGGCTCAGGTTTATGGTTTGCTGGGCGTAGGTTCCAAGAAATACATTGTTGGAAGAAAACTCCTGTTCCGTCATTATGGAAATAAGATCAGCATTGCGTTTTGTTGCATAATCAATGGTAGCGCGGGCAATATTGCTGCAATGCTTTTTTTCACTGATGTATCTTACTCCTGAAGAAACGATCATGTCATGCGCTATTTTAGTATTGGCCTCCACCTTTTCTTCAATGTCTTTTGTTTTGGAGCTGAAGAGTGAAAGTACATTTACCTGAGCGTGAAAGAGTTTGGCAATCTTGAGGGTAAAAGGGACCTTTTGAAGGGTTTGTTGAGTACTGTCAACAGGGATGACAATTTTTTCTATAAGGGGTTTATTGAACTTATAATTCTTTTTTACGCTCAGCACCGGTTCCTCGGAATGCATAATAATCTTCATCGCATTGTTTCCAACCCAAAGCTCTTCAAATCCTGACATTCCATGTGCCCCGGTTATGATCATCCCGGCATCGGTATATTTGGCCTGATTAGAGATCTCTTCATAAATCTTGCCATGGAGCATTTTAAATGTCACTTCACCCTTAAGGTTCTGGCAATTCATGTCAATAAGTTGCTTAAAACTTTCATTTGCACTCAGTTCTATACCTTTATCATCCTTTACCAACCTTTTGTGTTTATCTCTCTTTTTGCAAACATAGATGAGTTTCAGGTTGCAGTTACATTCGTTGGCAACTTTTACTGCATAGTGAAATGCATTTACTGAGGATTCAGAAAAATCGATTCCTACGACAATCTCTTTCATAGCACCAGTGTTTTTGTTTTGGAAGAATTCGTGCTCCTAAAATACAAAATTTAGCGATACAAACAATGAAATTTCTAAAATACTGTTAAGGAATTCAGCAATTTTTAATACTCAACCAATGGTTTTGATCTGAAGGTCAGTTATCTGCACCAATGCTTTCATACTCATCGATTTCGGGCAGGTCAGGGATCACTTCGGGGATGACCCTTCGTGTTCTTCTGAAGATATCAGAAAGACTATCAAATTCTCTCCGGTAAAACACCCCTACACCTTGAGTATAGGGAGCGGTGGTGTTTAACACATCAAAGGTATTGGAGCGATTGAATGCTTTAATCCTGAATTTACCCTCTGGGGAGATTTTTACTTCCACATTTACATCGCCAATAATGTTACTGGTTCTGTGTGTTTGAGCCGGATGATCCTCTGCAAAGCCCAGGTTGCCGTCAATGATCACCCGGTCGTCAAAGAGTTGTGTTGAAAGGGCTACTTCAAGTTCCTGGCTGGTGATCTCATCTCCTGGCCGGTAGTTGATACCAATGTCGAAGTCAGAACTTATCTGTGACAGCCAGTTACTAAGCTGGTTGGATAAAAGCTCAGAAGATGTGGAGCCCATACCATAACTCAGTGCTGTGTTTAAACCCTCCTCGGGTGGGACAAATCGGTTGAGAATGAGCAGGGAGAAGACCTGCCGGTTCATTTCCTGTTCAGTAGTAATGAGTCTTTCGAGCATGTCCCGGGTAGCTTCATCGCTTCCGGGTAGCTGAATATCAAAATTAATGGAAGGGTTAAACAATTGGTCTGTCAGGTGCAAAACTGTTTCAACAGGTACTCTTCTTCTGTAAACATCGGAGGTGTCAGCCTGAGTGGCAGCAATGTCAAACAAAGAGGTTCTGGTGCGATACAAAGCCCGGATATCAATATCTGCTCCATAAGGATCACCTGACCATCTTATGGTGCCACCCTGTTCCATTCGGAAGCGCTTATTGATGAGATTCTGCAATGTAAACAGGTAGTCTCCTTCCTGAATGGTGTAGTCTCCATACATGTTGAAAGCTCCCTGGTTATCAACTTCCACTTTGATATCTCCAAAACCACGTGCACGCAAGATATCGCCAATCTGAGAATCAAAAATGATCTGTATTTCTGCTTCAGGAGTAACTGAAACGTCGAAATTCAGGTTTAGCCCCATATGTTCTGCAAACAGTGGTGTTTCCGGAGCAGTAGGGTCTGTTTCAGGAGGAACAAAGGTTATAAAACTCGATTCGGCTATCTCACCGCGGTAATCCATGGGCAGGAATATTTGTGTGCCCCGGTTGGCAACTGCTGACACATCAATGGTAATATCTTCAACAGGGCCATGAACACGTACAATTCCACTGGCAAATCCCTTTCCGTAAAAAAGGTCGTTATGATGAGGCATGGTATTGAGAACGATCATTCTTTCGGGCATCAGGGAGATATCCACACCAAAATTCATAAAATTGTTGTGCCTGATGATTCCCGAAGCTCTTGCAGAATTGCCCAGGGTATCGTTGAGGATGAGATTGTCAAATCTGAAAAAGTCTTTACCAACAGTAAGTTCATGGGCAAAGGAGTAAGTGGTGTTGAGATAGTTGACCCTGAAGCCTGTTCTAACCAGCCTTGCATTTCCTGAAAGTTCAGGTGCAGCGGTAGGGCCGTCCAGGCGCAGCCGGCCCGATGCAAGACCCCTGAAGTTGGAAGCAAACCCATCCAGGTACCTGCTGAATACCGACATTTTCAGATTTTCAATGGTAATATCCAGGTCAAAATTATC
>SLIL01000125.1 GCA_007135645.1 Bacteroidales bacterium | reverse complement strand
GTTGAGGGTAAAATGATCGTGTTTTTCCAGGAATTCAAGGGTATAGCGCTGGGGTCGTACAAAAATAAATGCAACAGGTTTATTCCAGAGGATGCCGCATCCTCCCCAGCTTGCAGTCATCATGTTGTAGCTTTTTTTGTTTCCGGCTGCAATCAGCATCCAGTCCTTGCCGATAAGCCTGAAGATGCTTTCATTTAAAAGATTAAGGTCTGTAGTTGTAAATTGATCGCTCATATCCTTGCATTTTTTTTATTCCATCCCTGGTTCTGCGCAAAGCAGAATGCGAAAGTACCCAATTTTATCGTGAAAAAAAACTCAAAACTAATAAGCCAATTGAGGATTTTACATTCATCTTTCAGCAAAAATGTGATTTTTTTCGGTTTTCTGTTCTGCATATTTTCCATTGCGCCGTCAATACTTTTTTGCACTAAAAACATCTCTGATGCCGGCGCTGTTAATATGGTCGATTATGCATCCCTACTGAGGTTCAGATAAGGAAAAAAATAAGGTTTTCTTTTTCTATTAGTCACAATTATGCTGCTTTTTGTCAGGGCAACCTGGCATGGAAGAAAAACCAAAGAGTTTTTCTCATTAGCAATTGACAACCTATTATTCTAATTTTGCAGCTTATAATTTGAATACTATGCCACTAAAAATAACCGTTCTGGGCAGCGGTACCTCACAGGGTATCCCTGTAGTTGCCTGCGAATGCCCGGTATGCCAGAGTACCGACCAAAAAGACAAGCGATTGAGAACATCGGTTATGGTGCAAACACACCACAATACGTTCGTGATTGATGCAGGGCCTGATTTCAGGCAGCAGATGTTGCGCGAAAACGTGAAAAAGCTGGACGCCATCCTTATTACCCATGATCATAAAGACCATATTGGGGGAATTGATGATGTGCGGGCCTTTAACTGGGTCATGCAAAAACCCATGAACATCTTTGCAACCCCAAAGTCCATAACCACCATTCAGAAAGATTTCTCCTATGCTTTTGAGGACAACAGGTATCCGGGTGCTCCTCAGATCCAATTGCGTGAAATTGATTCCAGCCCTTTTCAAATCGGTAAAGACACCATCATTCCCATAAAAGCCATGCATGGCACATTGCCAGTGGTGGGATTCCGAGTCGGGGACTTTTCATACCTTACCGATGCCAGTTATGCCGAGCCTGAAGAAATGAATAAAATGAAAGGGAGTAAGGCAATCATTATCAATGCACTGAGAAAGGAAAAACATCATTCACATTATACCCTTAATGAGGCTATGGAGATCCTTAAAGAGCTGAAGCCGGAAAAAGGATACCTCACCCACATAAGCCATCAGATGGGATTGTATGCCGAGGTGAGCAAGGAGCTTCCCAAAGGGATTGAAATGGCCTGGGACGGTCTTTCCATGGAAGTGTAAATACCAACAATCTCCCTGAATCTTTATTTTTCTATCCTCACCCGCTTCAGGAGCATATGGTTGAGGGGATTGGTCTCCATTCCTTTAACATAATGGGGCAGAAAGCGCACCGATTGATCATAGAACAAGGGCACTACCGGTGCTTCGGCCACTACAATACTATCGAGTTTTTTATAAAGGGAAAACCGGATGGAATCGTTTACCACCGATTTTGACATTTCATAAATGCGGTCAAACTCTCTACTGGTAAAGCGGGTATAATTGGGCCCGGCCGGTGTATGGTTTTCAGAATAAAACAGGGCCAGGTAGTTTTCTGCATCAGGATAATCGGCTATCCACGAACCCCTGAAGAACATTGCATTGGCATTGGCCATCATTTCGCGCAGGGTGGCAGGGGGTAACACATTGATGCGTAGCTGTATCCCTATGCGTGCGAGCTCATGCTGAATGTACTGCCCGATGTCGAGATAAAGGGATGTTGTGGACAGCTCAATGGGTGGCAAACCCTGGCCATTAGGAAAACCTGCCTCAGCCAGCAGCCTGCGTGCTTTCTGTGGATTGAAATAAAAGCCTCCGCTGTTTTCGGTAAATCCGGGCATACCCACCGGAACAAACCCTGCGTGGGCAGGTGTACCCAGGTTGTTTCGCAGGTATTTGATCATTTTTTCCCGGTCAAACCCATAGTTGATAGCCTGTCTAACTTTACGGCTCCTGAGCTCCGGAAGGCTGTTTTCTCCACCATCATCAATCAGAATGCCCAGGTATTCGGTATTAAGAAATGGCCCGGTGATCTTGTAAAACCGGTCATGATAGCGTTGCTGAAGTTCCCCGCCGGGGGTGAGCAACTCATCTTTGTAGCTGGGATCGATCCGGGTAAGGATATCCAGGTTTCCTTTGATGAATTCCAGGAAGGCTGTTTGCCTGTCCTGCACAAAACTTATGGAAACAGCATCCAGATGAGGCAGCCTCTGCTCCCCGTCAAACTCAAAATAGGTTTCATTTTTCCGCAGCACGAGCTTAAGCCCTTCATTCCAGTATTTAAAATAGAATGGCCCTGTACCCACAGGCATTTGCCTGAAGTCGGACCCGAATTGTTCCACTGCTTCACGGGGCACCACCGAGCAGTATTGCATACAAAGCAAGCCGGCCATGGGAGGAAAAGGTTCTCTAAGCCTGATCACCAGAACGGTATCAGAGAGAGCCTCCATATCCAGGGTGCCGTCATTTTTACGGGCAACAGGGTTCATTACCCATGAGCCAGGTGAATTAAGCGAGGGATTGATCAGGCGGGAAAAGCTGTAAACAAAGTCTTCAGCTACCACTCTCCTGCCCTGCCCGTTGGGAAAAACGGGCGAATCATGAAAATAAACATCCTGCCTGAGGAAAAAAGTATAGGTACGTCCATCGGGCGATATTTCCCAGCGATGCGCTACGGCAGGGGTTACATTGAGGTTGGTATCCAGTTGTACCAGGCTGTTGAATATCTGTGAGGTTGCCCAGATATTGGCCTGGTTGCGGGCATAAATGGGATCGAGGGAGGTGATGTTGCCATCTTCATTGTACCGGAAAACCGTTAAATGGGAAACATCTTCTTCAAAGGGGCCTTTGCATGAGGAAAGTACTGCAAAAACAAGTATTATAAAAAGAATGAACGGGTATCTGATCATGGATGAAGGGGTTGATAGTATTTAAACCTTTACAAATCAAATCCCGAAATTACAAAAAACTTTTTCCCCATAATAAAAATTATTGTGATTCCTGTTTGCGCGGAAACCAGGGGAAGAACGCCGGGGTGCGTTGAATATATTGCTCGTAACCGGGCCGGCGGGTTTTCAGGTTTCGCTCCAGCATGGCTACCCCGGAAATTTTTAAGAGCAGCCAGGTCATTACCACTGCACCGGCAATGGCCCAATAATATCCATTGTAAACAGAAAACAAAGCAAATCCCCACCACACCATGGCATCACCAAAATAGTTGGGATGGCGGGTATAGCGCCATAACCCCTTATCCATCACTTTGCCTTTATTTTGCGGGTTCGCCTTAAAGCGGGCCATCTGAAAATCACCCACCGACTCAAAAAAGAAACCAATAAGCCAGAAAACAGCGGCCAGAACCGCAATAATCGTTGGATTATTGGGTCCACCCTCCTGCGGAAAGATCCCACCCAGGATGGATACCGAAATAAACGCCAGCAACACTCCCTGCAGCATAAACACCTGGAAAAAGCTGAACCACCAGTATCTATGGGCACCATAGTTTTTCCTGAACTGCTGATACCGGTAATCCTCTTCCTTACCATAATTGCGGATAAACAGGTAAATAAACAGTCGCATGCCCCACAGGGAAACCATTCCCAGAATAATTGCCTGCAAAAGATCAGCAGGCCACAACCGCCAGGCAAACCACCAGGAAACCACCACGAAGCCCAACCCCCAGAAGGGATCCACAATGCCGGCATTTTTCAGACTAACGCTCCAGAGCCAGATGGCGGTCATGAAAAACAACACCACCGCAAAACCTTCAAGCCATAGTTTAAAGAATTCCATAATCATCTTTGGATTGATCCACCATTTTTTTACTGACTGTATGGGGTGATTATCTCCCTTTTTTTCTGAAATACCTTCTGTAAGAGAACTTCCTGGGCCAGAAGATCAACAGCAGAGGGTAATACAACAAGTAGTCAAGCACTTTCCATTCTGTTTCGTATTCAATATCATCAATAATGAAACTGGAACCCTTATCACGGGCCACTACCCGGTGAATATGTTTCCAGTAAACAATGCCGAAAGGAACTCTAAGGCCTCTGTCCACAAAGCCGTATTCACGGTAAGAAAGCCATTTTTCCTTGATAATAACAGTCCAGTTGCCAATAAAAGGCACCCTGAACCTGAGATCAATGATATCGCCTGGTTCTTGCCCCTGGTACCGTTCTATCTTTGCCAGGCGAAAAGGAGGCATAAGGTATTCAAAGAGTTTCCTGTTGAAACCCGTATACACTTCCTTAAAAGGGGCCAGAACAGTTGTGACCAGGCGTATTCTCATTACACACTACGTTAATTGATATCTTTAGTAAGATTAACCCCCGGGATGGAAGTATGTTTACCATCAAAGCATCTTTGTGAAAAAATAGCAATGACGGGGTCACTTTCTGTAACCCCGTCATTGATTTGCCTGGCTGGGAGGTAACTTATTTCAGAAATTGTAATTCACCCCTGCAGAAAAGAAGCGGGGCATACCTGCCCTGATACCTTGCGGACGACGTGTTACAATGTACCTTTCGTTGGTAAGATTTTTTATACCGATGTTGAAACCAAGACCACTTGATTCATGAAGATACCACGCAGAAAGGTTGGCAACTATGTATGATTCCAGCTTTCCTATTCGCCCGTTGGCAGTTGCCTGGGTGTATCTGAAAGATGGGTCGCTTTCATCCATGGAGATAAACTCATAAACAGTATTGGTGTTAAGGGCATCCGTAAACTGGCTGCCGGTGTAATTGGCAGAAAGACGGATCCCCCAGCCTGATGCATTTTCAATGGTAATGGCAGATGCCATAGTAAGGTCAGGAGAGTAAGGGGTTCTGTTTCCTTTTACGTTGGTGTAAACATTTTCTGCATCTTCTGCAAGTGCCACTTTGCTCAAAACATATCTTTCACTGGAGAAAACAGAGTTGACCCATGTTCCTGCAAGGCTGATCTGTGCTCCCCACTTTTCGGGAAGCAAATTGTCAAAGGGCATCACCATGGAAATCTCCATCCCGGTATGCAACGTTTGGCCGCCATTGATATAGCCTGTTCCCATTCCTCCTGAGGACTCCGATACCGGGATCACCTGGTTGG
>SLIL01000107.1 GCA_007135645.1 Bacteroidales bacterium | reverse complement strand
CGCCTGAATGCTTCAAATGTTTTTTCGTTCAGCATCCATGTATTGGCCAGTTGCCCGGTAATTCCCACATAAGCAAAGGAGACATTGCCTCTTTGATGTTCTTTATCCTGTTCGAACCGGATATCAGGCTGATCCTCAGAGATCATTTCCCGAAAACCTGTCAGCTGGCGGTCTGCAATTTTGCGTACATTAAAATCAGGAGTAAATAATTCTTCTTTTTTTGCAACCATAAATGTCGGATGAGAAGATCGGGTATCTGAAACATCAGCAAAATACCCTTCCTGAGAAATGCCTGTATCTTCTGGTTTCAATTCCGGTTTATCAGCAGCTTGCTCCTCATAAGCAAGAAGTTCAGTATCCTGTCGTGATTCGATTTTACTTACCCCCATTCCATGCTCCGGTATCGATATTTCTATACCAGGCTCCAATGCATCATCGGGTGAACCGACTTCAGAGTGATCGGTAATTTCATAGGAAACCGCTCTGTCCGTTTCTACTCTATCAGCAATCTGATCCGAAGTCTTTAACATATCAGAGAGAAACAGCAACAACCCTCCCCCGGCAATCACCAACAAAAGAACTGATGCAGCAATGCGAATGTAAAAGAAGCGCTTCTTTTTTTGTTCAGCATTAAAATCCGATTCTATTCTCCCCCAGACTCCATCAATATCCAACTCATCCTGGATGCCATCCCAAACATTCTCAGGAGGAGCCTCTGAGTTATTTTCAACTATATTTTTATACCATTGCTTTTCCTGCATTTTTTTGATATTTAGCGATATTTATCCCCCAGCCAGCTTTTTAAAATATTCCGTGCCCTGTTGAATTGCGACTTTGAAGTCCCTTCACTGATATTCAGCTCCTGTGCTATCTCCTTGTGAGAATAACCTTCCAGGGCAAAAAGATTGAAAACCATCCTGGCTCCTTCGGGCAAACGGGAAATAAAACCCATTAGTTCTTTGAGGCCAAGATCTGGCAAAGCCTGATTGTAAACAATTGTATCGGTGTTTAAAGAACTATCTATTGTAATATCTTCAAAAAAATTCTCTTTGCCGGTTTTTTGTCTGAGCAAATCTATGGCAGTACGGACAACAATCCTTCGTATCCAGCCTTCCAGCGAACCCCTTTCCTCAAAGTTATCAAGGTTTCTGAACACCTTAATAAAGGCAACCTGAAGCATATCCTGCGCAAAATCACGATCACCCGCATAACTTAAACATATGCCATACATCTTTTTTGCATACCTGCGATACAGCATTTCCTGGAAAGGCCGTTTTCCCTGCCTGCAACCTTTTATGAGATCCTCTTCAGTGTATAGTTCAGTATTCATGCAATGATATACTCAAGAGACAAATAATTTGCAAATCGGATGATTTTTATTGAATAACCACACTAAAGGCATTATTTAAACGGTTGGCAAGCTTGTTAAAAAGTGCCTGATTTTTATGCTCATTGATTACAAGAACTTCGTTCCCATTTTCATGCGCAAATTGTCCCGACATTAATTCTCCCATATTTATAAAACGAAAAAGGAAGGGAACATCTATTTCTACAGTAGCAGTAGAGACTTTATCCTTTCTAAGCAAAATATTCTCATTGGCAACGCTTCCCCTTGATCTTACAACAATTATATCATCAAAATGGTATTCAAATCTCAAATATACACTTTGCGAGTTTGGTAAAACCATATTCCCCTCCAGGGTAAGAGAAGGTAAGCCTGTTCCATTAAAATCACCCAAATGAAACCCTATATCAATTTTTTTATAGCTCCCCTGGGGGATATCAAAGCTTACCTCAACGTTATCTTCATGTTTTCCAAGCATTATCTGCAAAGGGGCATCAAAATCAGAAATAAAATACACATCTCTTCCCTGCTCACGCTTGCCATCAAATTCAATGGCGCGCACCAACAAACGCCCGGTTCCGATCTCCAGCTGACCAAAAGGGGGGCTTGCAGCAGATCCTGCAGGGTGACTTTTAAGTTCTGAATCCTGATGAGGTTCTATTTCAAAGTTAAAATAAACTTTTGCAGGAAGAGTTAACTCATCTTTACGGCAGGAATTCAATGCAAACATTAGAATAAGCAGAAGGGCAAATGTTCTCATGGCGCTGTTCTGTTCTATTAGTGCTTTAATTATAAGACGTAATATTCATAAAAAAAGTTGGAATATGCAACTAAATTTTTTCGTCAGCTGACTAATGCAATTGACAAGTCAAACTGAGGTTCAAAATACCAGTTCAGCATCCTTTTTTGCGCATTCAGCCAAATGATTTTTCTGGCAGAATTTTTTCGGGGTAAATTTGCATCAGAAAAAATTCTAATCCCACAAATAACCACTTATGAGAAATTCTGCTTTACTTCTGTTATTTATACTTTTTACCACAGGCAGTTCATACTCCGAAACCATTACGCAGACCCTTCGTGGGCAGGTCACTGACCGGCAAACGCTTCAGCCCTTGCCCGGGGCAAACATCATCATTCCCGGTACAGATCCGGTTATTGGTGTCACCAGCGATACCAAAGGATACTTTACCCTTCCCGGAATCCCGGTTGGACGGGTAAATTTAAGAGTCACCTTTATGGGCTATCGTGAAGTCTTTCTTTCCAATATCAACCATATCAGTGGCAGGGAAACCGTTTTGCACATTGAAATGGAAGAATATGCCATTACCGGCCAGGAGGTTGTGGTAACAGCAGATCGTAACAAAGCGGAAGCGATAAACCCCATGACCACGGTCAGTGCCCGGGGCTTTACCGTGGAGGAAACTGAACGCTTTGCAGGCTCGCGCAACGATGTGGCCCGCATGGCATCAAGCTATGCCGGAGTAGTGGGCAACAGCGACGACCGCAACGATATTGTTGTAAGGGGGAACAGCCCTACCGGTTTGTTATGGCGCCTGGAAGGGATCGATATTCCCAGCCCCAACCACTGGGCAGCCTTTGGCACCAGCGGCGGACCGGTAAGTATGCTCAACAACACTTTACTGGCCAACTCTGATTTTATGAGTGGTGCTTTCCCTGCAGAATATGGCAACGCAACCGCCAGTGTTTTTGACCTGCGCATGAGAAACGGGAACAACCAGAACCACGAGTTTCTGGGCCAGGTGGGTTTTAATGGTTTTGAACTGGGTGCAGAAGGGCCTGTTGCATCCCGGTACAATGGTTCATACCTTGTAAACGCCCGCTACAGCACCATGGAGGTTTTTGATATGATCGGTATTGATTTCGGTACAGTGGGCGTACCCCAGTACAAGGACATGTCTTTTAAGATACACCTCCCTCAAACCCCTGCGGGCAGCTTTTCGATCTTTGGTCTGGGAGGGCTGTCCAAAATAGAAATGCTCGACAGATATCGCGACACTGAGGAAGTGGATTATTATTCAGGAGAAGGATTTGACCTGATCAACAGTGCAGATATGGGGGTTATTGGTCTGAACCACATTGCGCGCCTTAGCCCTGACGCTTTTTTCCGCTCTACCCTGGCTGTGAGCCACAGGAATGTACGTACCGATGTGGATAGCTTGATCTTACCTCAAATGGATCCCTTCAGAATTTACGGCAATAGCTTTAAAGAAAACAGGATCTCGGGAAATTTTTCGGTCAATGCCCGTATTGACAGCCGTAACAGAACCAAAGCAGGGTTAATGGTTTCCAACCGGATGATGCAAATGGTGGACAGCGTTTACAGTCACCGTTTTGAACAGATCATAAAACTAACGGATATGGACGGCAATGCCTGGTTGCTCCAACCCTATGCCCAGTGGCAACACCATCTGAGCAACAATCTGACCCTGAACGCAGGTTTTCACTTTCAGTATTTTATGCTCAATGAAACTTCTTCTTTTGAACCACGGTTGGGTATCCGGTATAACTTCTTTCCCAACCAGGCTATCAGTACCGGATATGGGCGCCATAGCCAGATCCTTCCCGAACACATTTATTTTAGCGAAACATTTGATGGCAACACTTACCACCAGCCCAATAAAGGCCTGGGGATGATCAAAAGCGACCATTTTGTTCTGGGTTACGACTGGAGCCTTACCTCACATACACGTATTAAAATGGAAACCTACTTCCAGCGGCTTTTCAATGTGCCCATTGATGGCAACCGGGAAAACAGTTATTCCATGCTTAACCAGGGAGCAAATTTTGGAGTATGGGCTCCCGACACCCTGGTAAACGAAGGCACAGGGCAAAATATGGGAGTTGAACTTACCATTGAACGATTCTTCCATCAGGGGCTTTATTACCTGGTCACTGCATCTCTTTTTGAATCTGGCTACAGGGCCTCCGACGGGCAATGGAGAAGTACTGCTTTCAATAATAATTATATTGCCAATGCCCTGGCTGGTTATGAATTTAATGTGGGGAGAAGTGGACGTAATACTCTGGATATAAATATGAAAACAACCTGGGCCGGAGGGCAACGATACATTCCGTACCGCACGGTATGGGATGATGAAAACCAGCTGTGGGACCAGCAATTCATTCATTCCCAGGCATTCTCCGGTCAATACCGTGATTATTTCAGGGTTGATCTCAGCATTGGTTTCCGCGTGAATTCAGGACGATTTACCCAGGAATGGGCCCTGGAGGTCACCAACCTTCTCAACAATCAAAACATCTATAATACCCGGTTCAATCCGGAAACAGGTGACGAAACCTACACCTATCAATTGCCCATGATGATCATACCCCAATGGAGAATACGATTCTGACAAAAGGGTTTTCACTAATAAAAATCTAATCCAATGAAGATTATAATAATTAACGGGGAATTACCAGGGGCTGACAATGAATTTACCAGCCAAACCAGAGCACTTGCCAGGGAACTGGGGCAAAACCATGAGGTAAGTTACTTCCAGCTAAACACGATGAAAATAAACCAATGCACCGGGTGCTGGTCGTGCTGGTGGAAAACCCCGGGCCTGTGTGCAATAAAAGATGATGCTGAGACCATACTCAGGGAAATTATCAACGCGGACATGGTAATTTCTGCATCACCCATTATCAATGGCTTTACCAGCAGTTTACTGAAACGGCTCCAGGACCGCCTCATTGTACTCATCCATCCATACATTGAACTTGTTAACGGCGAATGCCATCACAGGAAACGATACGAAAATTATCCTGCCTTTTCACTCTTTTTGGAGAAAGAAGCTGACACTGACCAGGAAGACATAGATATCATAACAGACATCTATAAACGGCTTGCCTTAAACTTTCATAGTGAAATAAAACATATTTGGTT
>SLIL01000114.1 GCA_007135645.1 Bacteroidales bacterium | reverse complement strand
TTTCGTATGGTTTTAGCGATACCCAGATTGTTCCTAACTACAATGGTTCTACCAATATCCGCCCCAACCTCTTCCTTACCTTTGAAGCAGAAGAAACTGCCAATCTGCAGGAAGTAACCTTCATTGCATATGGAGAAAACCAGGAACTTATTCAGGAAGCGGAGATAAAGATCGGCTCTCTTGCTTTGTTAACAGATGCAGAAGGGCAAGTTAAGTTTAACCTTTATCCGGGAACATACCTCTTTCATGCTTTTGCAAGCGATTTTGAGCCTCAGACATACCAGGAATTTACCCTGGGTGAAGAAGACCTTACCATTGAAGTGTTCTTTGGTGCTCCGCTCAGGGCAGTATCCTTTGTGATAGACAATACCTATGGACATGAAGTGAACGAAGCTGTAATTACCCTTGACGGAGAACAGCATCAACCCGGCGAATACGTTATCGGTGGGCTTGAACCAGGATTATACGAATACGTCATCACACACCAGGGTTATTTTGACAAATCAGGCAGTTTTGAAATCACTGACCACAACCTTGAACTGCATATCACCCTTGTGCCTGACGGTACTGGAGTGGAAAATTTTATCTCACAGGAGGTAAACATCTTCCCCAACCCAACCAGGGGAACCGTAGCTGTTGAACTTAGGGGTTTTGACGAACAATTATCCCTTAGGCTTACCAACTACCATGGTCAGATACTGCAAACCATGGATTACCAAAGCCCGAACTCCATAACCCTTGACCTCAACGGTTATGCCTCCGGTGTTTATTACCTGCGTATTGAAACCGCAGAAAGTATAATCATCCGAAAAATTATTCTGCAATAAAACTGATAATCCCGGGGAGCAACACCCCGGGATTGCTCTTTAACCAATCTCATAATAATCATCTGATAACCAATTACCAATTCGAATTGAATGATCATAAATCCTCATCTTTTAGCATCATAGATGGAGTTTCTGATCTTTCAAAAAGCTTAACACTTAAATTATAACACATGAAGAAGTTTACAACTTTGTTTTTCGTTTTTTTCCTTGGCCTGGCAACCATGACCATGGCACAAAACAACTGGATAGGCATCCACAGCAATAGTCCCGTAGCGCCTGATGTTCGCTTAATTGAGAGCAACATCAATAAAACCAGCATCCAGTTTTCTGTTGATGGATTTTTCGAAAATGCCATACGCACCCCGCGTGGAACAGAGATGATCCTGTCTTTGAAAGATGGGGTATTGATCACTGAAGAAGGCATGCCGGATATGGCAAAGCTTTATACCAACATCATTATTCCCGATCTTTATCAAACCGAAGTAAAGATCGTAAGCGCCAAGTATGAAGAGTTTGAGAATATTGCAGTAGCCCCTTCAAAAGGACACTTTACAAGGGATATTCGCCCGGAAGATGTGCCATTTGTTTATGGTGAGGCTTACAATGAAGATGCTTTCTGGCCCGGGCACCTGGCACAGCTGGAAGAACCTTTTATCATGAGGGATTTCCGCGGACAAACGGTAACTGTTTTCCCATTCCAGTACAACCCCGTTAGCCAGACCCTGAGGGTATATACCGACATCGTACTTGAAGTGATCTCAACCGGCGAACCTGGCGGTGCAGACCAGCTTACCCGCAAAAGCAATGAAATTAACATTGAGCGGGAATTTGGCTTTATCTACAACCGCTTTTTCCTGAATATGGATGCCGCCAGCAAATCCTATCAGTTGCTGGAAGGTGAAGAAGGCAGTTTGCTGATCATTGCCCATGACCCATTTATGGAAGCTATGCAGCCCTTTGTTGACTGGAAGCGCACTACCGGAAGAAAAACCGTTTTGGTTTCACGTACCGAAGCCGGAAATACCGCAGCAGGAATAAAAAGTTTTGTTCAGGAGTATTATGATGAGAACCCTGATTTTGCACACCTCCTCCTTGTGGGTGATGCGCCCAATCAGATGCCTGTAGGACAAGCCAGTGGCGGACAATCTGACAATTGGTATGGGTTTCTGGTTGGTAATAACAGCTACAACGACATTTTTGTGGGCCGGTTTTCTGCTGAGACAGTAGCTCACGTTGAAACCCAGGTACAGCGGATGATTGAATACGAAAGAGATCTTAACTCTACAGATACATGGCTGGGACAAGGCATGGGTATCGCCAGAAATGAAGGCACCGGCTCAGGTCATAATGGTGAAAATGATTACCAGCATATGGATTTTATCCGTGATACATTGCTTAATTACACCTACACCGAAGTACTGAAAAGATACGACGGCAATGTGCCCGGAGTACCCAATACCAATGCAGCGCAGATGTCGGCTGACTTTAACGAGGGAGTCGGAATTGTTAACTTCTGCAACCACGGATCTGTAACCGGTTGGAGTGTTGCCGGATACAATATTTCACATGTAAACCAGCTTACCAATGTGGGTAAACTGCCCTTTATCTGGTCAGTAGCCTGCGTAAACGGAGCATTTGTAAATACATTCTGCTTTGCTGAAGCATGGATGCGTGCCACCCACGAGGGGGAGCCCACAGGAGCAATAGGCATTATGGCTGCTACCATCAACCAACCCTGGCAACCCCCCATGACCGGGCAGGACGAAATGGTTACCCTGCTTGCTGAAGGAAGTATTGTAGGACACCAGACTCTTCAAAGAACCTTTGGTGGTATATCCATTAACGGGAGCATGTCCATGATCCCTGCCCACGGAGCCTCAGGAACTTCAACCCATCAAACCTGGATCCTCTTTGGTGACCCCACACTCAGGGTGCGCACAGCAACTCCTGAACCTATTGTTGCAACCTACAATCCGGTTATCCTTATTGGAACCGATGCTTTTGAAGTGACTGTTGCGGATGCAGACGGTGCAACAGTAGCCTTAACCTACTACGATATGGTGGAGGAAGAGGTAATTATTGTGGGCACGGGCATTGTCGATGGTGGTGCTGCAACGGTTGATTTTGATATACCTGTTGTGGAGCCAGGTGAATTTACCCTGACTATTATGGGCTTCAACAAAGAAACCTACATGAATACAGAGATCCAGGTGATCCCGCCCGATGGCCCTTATGTAGTATTTGATTATTATGAAATCAATGACATCATGGGGAACAATAACAATCAGGCTGATTATGGTGAAACCATCCGCTTGAACGTAAGCCTGAAAAATGTGGGCATCGAGAAAGCTGAAAACGTTAGTGCAATGCTTACTACCGAAAGCGAGTATGTTACCATCCTTGAAAATGAAGAATTCTGGGGCGAGATAGAAGAAGATGGAAGCCTTATGATCGAAACAGCCTTCAAGTTTGAGGTTGCCCATGTGATCCCCAACAATCACAATGTTTTGTTTACCCTCCAGATATCAGGACAGGACGCCGAAGAGGAAGAAAAGGAGTGGAGCTCCAATCTTGCGGTAAGAATTTACTCACCCTTGTTCACCATTTCTGATTTTGTTCTGGATGATTCCCAGGGCAATGATAATGGCTTGCTTGAGCCCGGTGAAACTGCCGAATTGGTTGTTACCTATACCAACACAGGTGGTGCTCCGGCTATGGCACCTGTTTCGCACATGATTGCTTCAAGCCCTTACCTTACCATTGAAAATGATGTTGCAGAGCCAGGGATTATTCTCCCGGGAGAAAGTGCAGAAATTGCTTACGTTGTTCATGCACATGAATCAACCATTGAAGGTACATTTGTAGACCTGAAATTCACCATAGAAGATGCTCATTTCTTTGATTCAGAGCAATTGCTGGTGATTGGTCAGGTGCCAGAAATGCACCTTGGTGACGGTACCGCTCCTTCCAACCAGTATCCTTTCTATAACTACTACAAGGCCAACCGCTCTCAAATGCTCTATACGGCTGAAGAGATCGGATCAGGGGAGAAAACCATTCTTGAAATTGGCTTTGATATTATCCAGGTTGCAACCCAGCACAACAACCTGCCCAATTTTACCATCCGTATGATGCATGTTGATCAGAACACCCTGACCAACTTTGTAAATACTGCCAATGCAGAGGTGGTGTTTGAAGCAGATGCTTACCAGATGCCCACCGTAACAGGATGGCATACCTGGGAGATCGAACATTTCGAATACGACGGCGAAAGCAACCTGCTGGTTGAGATTGTTTGGGGGTTATTAGATCAGTGGACCAGCACTTTCTACAGGGTAGCCAGCACCAATGTGGGAGCAAACCGTGTTGCCTATGGTTTCAATGATTGGTCTGCAGTACCCGGGTTTAATGGAGTGAGCAATATAAGACCCAATATTTATTTTGCCATTGCGGCCGAAGAAACTTCCCCCAGCCAGGTGGTTGAGTTTGTTGTAAAAAATCAGCTGGACGAAATGGTGGAAGGTGCCGAAGTAAAAGTGGGAAGCCTGAAGCTTTCTACAGATGATACAGGCATCACTCATCTATTACTGCAGCCCGGAACTTACATGGCCTCTGCAGCTGCCTACAGCCACCAGGGAATCGTAAACCAGGAGTTTGTAGTGGAATATGAAGAGGATAATGGAGAAGGTGACGACGGAGATAAAGATGAAGATGTTGAACCAGAACCTTCTGTATTTGTAGAGCTGCTGCTTACCAGGCTCTTCAATGCTTCATTCGTTATTACAAACAAATATGGGCATGATATTGCTGATGCCACTATAGTATTAAATGATCATTCTTTTGAAGATGGCCATTACGAATTCCATTATATGCTTCCCGGGGTTTACACCTACACCATCAGCAAAGAATCACACTTTGATTATATGGGTGAATTTGAACTTATTGACACGCATGAAACCATTGAAGTGGTGCTTCAACCTGATGGTACAGATATAGCAGATATCAGCCAGCATGGAATCTCCGTTTATCCCAACCCATTCCGCCAAAGCCTGCAGGTGCAGCTTGCCGAAGGGATCAAAGGCGATGTTCAGATCATCGATATCCTTGGAAATGTTGTATTCTCCAGGGCATCTGTTAGCGGCTCCAATACGTTTGAACTGGGCCATTTGCCTGCTGGCAACTACTTTGTAAGGATCATTTCTGAAAATGGAACAGATGTATTTAAAGTAAGCCGGTTAAGATAATTCAGGGATCCCCTGAATACTGTTTTACAGTTTAAAAGTGGCCGGAGTTCTTTTTCTCCGGCCACTTTTTTTAGAATCATCTGCGGACGCAGGGTTATGAGCCATTATTGACCCGGTTAATTTTCAATATTTGCTTGTCCATGATAAGAGAAACGCAAAATTTAGTAATTTTGCACTCCCCAAGGCTCCGTAGTTCAATTGGATAGAATAGCAGATTCCGGTTCTGTCGGTTGGGGGTTCGAGTCCCTCCGGAGTCACCATATTAAGAAAAAACCCCTGAAATTCAGGGGTTTTTTCTTAATAATGCCTTTTTAACAGTTGGCCGGGAATGCCCTGCCTGATCAATGTAGGATAAGCTTTTCAGTCATCACATGATGAATGGCCCTTTAAACCTTTTATTGTTTTAATGATTACAATGAGCAATCCTACAAATTAGCATATAATACTGAATATGAGCTTAATGATGTTTTTTAATTTCATTTTTAATTCTCATTTAATTTTTTTTTGCCACACTATATGTTTTCGTTTTTTTTGCACCATGACTAACAACGCTGCCTTCTCTCTCCATAATCAACAAGGTTTTTCTTATTTCTTCAATAGGTAAACCAGCAATCCTTTTTTGTATTTCACTGCTTTTACTTTCCGGGTAGCTGATAAGGTCTTCAATAATTAACGCTTTCAAACGATGGGGTTCAATGGTTTTAAGTGAGGGTTTCACATTGATTTTTGCACTTGCAATTAGTTTAGGGTTAATCAGATATTCCGTGCCCTTTTTTATCCCCCTGGAAATGAGAATGGATTGTTCCAATAGCCTGTCAACATAGGAGCGCATCCTATCATCATCAGAGAGCTGAAGTTCTTTTGTTAATTGGGTTGAAAGAATTTTTTTATGACGCACCACAATTCCAAGCACAATAAGCTCTTTTTGGGAGAGGGGGTAATTTTTGGCAATAAAGTCCATGATAAGCAATGCTTCTTCATCCAGAACTTTTGAATACTGAATTACAGACGTGGTATTAAAATCAGTAAATATTTCCGGAAAAGGTTTGGCATCCCTGCCTGTTATTTCATAAATCAAATCGTATCCGCTTCCTTCCCCTTCCATTAATTTAAGGTCGCTAAGAACTCTAATCAGATGGGGATTTCTTCTGCTAACCGATTGAAGTATGTTTTCCTTTGTTATACCCAATGGGAGCCCACCGGGGTTGCTTATCTCAAGGCGGCCAGGGAAAACCTTGATGAAAATATCACCTGAGATAGTATAGCTTTTATGGGCTATGGCGTTTATTAATAACTCTCTTACCAAACGTGCATCAAAATGCCGGATTTTTTTTCGAAATAAGCCATCCGGAAATTCATCAAAATAGGTAAGCTCAATAGCTTTTTTTTCGATATCAAGGATTAAATCCTTTGGGTTCTTTGTATAATCATTCCAATCTTCCTTTCTTACCTTTTTTTCAAGTTCATCATACACAATGTATTGAATGGTTAGTGGATAAACAAGCCTGCTTCTATGAGCGGGGTTTCCGAGCCATAATGCACCAAGGTTAGTCAGATTTCCTTTATACACAAGATTATAATGCTCTGCAATTTCTATATCTGACATCTCTTTCACAAACTCTTTGACTCTATCAGAACTTCTAATCTCTTCAGCAAAATTTCTTAAATCAACTTCGGAAACATTTATATTTCTCGGTTGTAACTCCCACTGAAAAGCATCTTTTTCCGCTGCTATTCTGAGAATATCTTCACCCCTTGCTGGTTGGCACTGGTCGCCAATACGAATAAAAACTTTACCATCGGAAGTGGTAGCCAATGATTTCAAAGTTGGTTGAATGGTAATACTAAAATACTCACCCCCATTGCAATGCCTTTCGGGCTCGTTTAAAAACAATCCAACATTAAAACAAAGGCTTCTTAAACGGGTGACCGTTTTGTTCATGATATCAGTCGAAATGACCTGGTCTGGCGGTGGTTTATGGTTTTTATCTTCTACCCCTATAATTATTTTACCCCCTTGGGTATTTGCAAGGCAAACGGCAGTAACAGCCAGTTCTTTAAACCCGGCATCACCACTTGTTACTTTCCTGATGCTTTTGTATTCTATGATAGTATTTTCCGTTTCCATATTACACAATTTCCTATCTCAGTGTGAATAATTCTCCTGGCAATACTTTTTTACTGAGCATTTTTTTAGTTTAGCCGGTTTGTTATTTATTTTGCGTTTTATTAAAGGCAAACCGTTTAATCTTTTGCTTGTCAAGTCATTCGCATCTAATCATTTTTTTATTGCACACAGCTGATTATTTGTTTTGGTTTTAATCTTGACACATAAGACCCAAAACTCTGAATACAAAATCATACAAATATCAATAACACCTTGACAAACACAAATATATTAAAATACCGCCACAAATCTTACCTTTTTGCACTCCCCAAGGCTCCGTAGTTCAATTGGATAGAATAGCAGATTCCGGTTCTGTCGGTTGGGGGTTCGAGTCCCTCCGGAGTCACATAAAAAGCCCCTGATCGTATTTACTTTCAGGGGCTTGGTCATTTTTTCAGGACAATATTTTCAATGAGGCTGTCAGGTCTCTTCGGGTTCAGGCTGTTCGGTCAATACTTTAACACTATACATCATAGCCTCTACCTGCCTGAGGTAATCGCGCTTATCAAATTTGGGGGCATACACGAAACCATCCAGGTTGATCAGGCGGCTGTTTTTTTCATCCACCCAGGTAATATTGATAAAAGGCCCTCCCATAAAATCATCCTTTACTCGCCACAACCCTCTTGCCTCCATGGCATACAGGTCATTGAAGTTAATCTCGTTAAACAGGGGTGGAATATCGGGGTAGGTAGTCATATAGGTATCGGGGAAAGTGCCTGGGATATGGGCCCGGGTAATGGAATCACGGCGAGTCCAGATATTATGAGGGTCAAAATCGCGGTCGGGATGAACATAAGGCAATACGGTAATAAGCATCCCCAGCTCCAGCTCTTCACGAGTGCCGGTTTGCCTTAGCCATACAAAATTTTCTTCCTGCTTGGCTACAAAATACCCTTCGGGAACGATAACATCAAGGTTTAGGTTGGTTCTGATCGCATTGCGGGCCTGATGGTTGATCATACGCCTGTAAGCGTTGATGAGCCTTTCTCTTTCTGTGGCCAGGTAATGCCCGATGAATGATGTAGCATTGTTCGCCAGGATCCTTTGTAATGACTCTTCGTTGGGTACGGTAACATTGATCACCATCTGCGGGTATGCCCAGGGGTCTCTTTTGGCTTCAATACGGCCTCTCTCCAGGGAGGGATCAAACTCTACCATGAAAATATTCCTGTGCGACTCAAAGAGTTTTGTAAAGCCGGATTTTTCAATCTGGAAAAGATTAAAATGCGGCTCTGCCTGGGGAAGCATGGGAACATACCTCATAAAAGCATCCCGCACATACTCTCCGGCCTGCCCTTCCCAGCGTGCCTTATTCATTACAACCAGCATCTCACCAGCCCTGCCGCTTGCAGATGGCTTGCGCGGGCCTTCAGAGGTGCAGGAAACAATGATAACTCCTATCAGTAAAATGATTATTCTTTGCATGTCTTTGGGTTTTTTTGAAATACTATAATATGGAAACAAACAAATGCAATGGATTATTGCATTTGTTTGTCAAAAGTAAGAAAAATCCTCTGCAAAGATGCATCCGGAAACGGGCAAAAGAGGTTACAGCCTAAGATCAGGAACCTGTATCGAGAGAAATTTTAATTTTTGTTCCCGGCTCAAGGCTCTCAACATCTTCCAGTTCATTGATCTCCCTGAGATCCTCAACACTCACATGCTCAAAACGACCTGCAATATCATAAAGGGTATCGCCCTGCTGTACGGTGTAGTAAATATACTCCAGCTCAGTGTATTCATCTTCATCATAGGTAGAAGGATCATTACTTGCCGCAACAGGTTGCGGGGTTGGTGTGGCATCCTGTGGTTGTCTCACCACCAGATTCTGCCTCGGAAAGATGGTGGTTCCTGACAGGTTGTTCCAATGCTGGATATCAGCAACGGTAATACGATAGCGTGATGCAATAACTCCCAGTGTTTCTCCCGACCTTACCACATGGGTATTGGTATTGGAAGCCAGCTGTGTTGCCGGTCTTGCTGGAGCCCTTACAATAAGTCTTTGCCCGGGCCTGATGAGGGTGCCGCGAAGATTGTTAAGCCGTTGAATTTCGCCCACCGTGGTGCCATACCTGCGGGCAATGCTACCCAGTACTTCTCCGCTTCTTACAACATGGGTGGTTGTTTCCTGCATTTGAGCAGCAAGTTCTTCCTGTCTGAGTTGCTCCGGGGTACGATGATTGTAAATGGTATCGGCATTGGCGATAAACAGCCCTGAGTAGTCGCGTGGTAACCTTAATACATAGGGATTTCTTTCGTTATGTGGGATGATATTCTGCCTGAATGTGGGATTCAGATAACGAAGGTGGTCCAGTGGAATATCCAGAAATTCGCTTACCGTGCGCAGGCTCAGCTGCTGTGTAACCACAATGGTATCCACATCAAAATGAGAGTAGATCGGAGGATTTGGGAACAGGTTATGATCTTCTGCGTGCTCAATCACGTAGGTTACAGCCATAAATGCAGGGACATAATTCTGGGTTTCACGTGGCAGGAAATGCCTGATGGCCCAGAAATCCTTTACCCCTCCAGCCCTTCTGATGGCACGGTTTACATTCCCGGGGCCAGCATTGTAGGCGGCCAGCACGAGATTCCAATCGTTATAAATTTTGTATAGATCCACAAAATGCTCACAAGCGGCCACCGTAGAGCGATAAATATCGCTACGGTCGTCCACCATGCTGTTCACGTTAAGCCCGTACATTTTGCCGGTACCGTACATAAACTGCCATAAACCGGTTGCTCCCACCCGCGACCGTGCCACAGGGTTCAAAGCAGACTCAATCACCGCCAGGTATTTTAACTCCAGGGGAAGATTATGTTTATCGAGCTGTTCTTCAAACAGTGGGAAATACAGTTGCCCCAGGCCCATGACCCTTTCGGTTAAATCACGCCTGCGTTTTGCATAAAGGTTGATAAAGCTTTTTACATAAGGGTTATAGATAAATTCAATGGTGGAATAAGCATTCAATTGCTGGAACCTTGCATGATAAATAGAATCGCTGTATTCGGGGACAAACCCGGGAGGAAAACTGGTTTCAAACTCCTGTGTGGCCCTTTTCTCCAGATTGCGAAACACTGTAAGCATGGCCAGGCTGTCGAGCATGGCCACAATGGGATCGTCGGGTGCAATTACAAATTCAACTTCTTCTTTCTCTATGGCTTCTCCGGAAGGGGGGTCATCCTGGTTTTCACCGGTGGTTTTTTCTATGTTGTTCTCCCCGGACAGGGACATGTGGCCGGAAAAACTATTAGCAGCACTGAACATGATCAGCAGGCTTAGGATACTAGCGGTCAAGGTATTTACAGACATTTTTTTACAGGCTTAAAGATTTGAAAACAAGGGTTTCGCTAAGTATTTTTACGTAAAAAGCCAAAAGAGGTTTTACCAAAAATAAATTAACGGAAACCTTATGCAAAAATTTCAAATTATTTTCAACATAACAATAGGGAAAATGCCGAATTTTTCTAAGAAAAATCCACGGTAAGATGCATCAAAAAAACCGGGTAAAAACACTAGCTTTCCTTGCTTTCCTCTGTAGTTTCGGGAGTGTTGTTCTCTTCTTTTTGTGCCTGCTTAAATTCTTTCATTCCCCGGCCAAGACCCTTCATCAATTCAGGAATTTTTCTTCCACCAAAAAGTAAAAGAATAATGATTGCAAGAATAATGATCTCTGTTGGGCCGAGCATTGCAGTTATGATATAGGCAGTATTCATAATTTTCTGTTTTTAAAGTGTTGGGGCAAATTTAGGAAAATAATATCAATTAATTGGTTTGATGTTAAATTTTAACGGTGCCTGGCTATCCAATCAGCAGGATCGAGTTTATTGTTGCGGTGCCAGACCTCAAAATGGACGTAGGTTTTTGCTTCTCTGGGGTCAGTGGCTACCACTCCGATCTCCTCCCTGATGTTGACTCTCTGTCCGTTTGATACGAATACTTCCGACAGATTGGCATAAACGCTGAGGTATTCACCATGCCTGATAATAACGGCATATCCGCCGGGGATGGTAAACACTCTTGCCACCGTACCCTCAAAAACGGCCCTTGCTCTGCTTCCCTGTGCAGTTGAGATATCAATGCCGTTGTTTACAATGGTAATTCCCGGCAAAACCGGGTGTGGTTGCTCTCCGAACCTGCCGGTAATAACGCCTCTTTCAAGGGGCCAGGGTAAACTGCCCTTATTTTCCGCGAAATTGTCAGAAATGATCTGTTCTGCCGGTGTAAGGCTGAAAGCCCCGGTAACCGGCCTTCCATCAGCACGGGCTGCTTCCTGGGCTTTTCTTCTTTCCTCGGCAATAACACGCTCTATGGCCCTCTGCAGATCTCTGGCCGCCCTCTCCTGATCCCTTAGCTGCTGCCGCAGATCCTGCTCACGTCGGCGCAGTTGATCAACGCTTCTTGTTTGCGATGCCTGCTCTGATGCCAGGGTGACCATCTCTTCGTTTTGCCGGGCCAGAAGTTGCTCCTGCTCCACCTTGCGTTCTTCAAGCTCTCTTATCTGTTCATGCAGTTTTTCTGATGTTTCCTGAATCTTTTCTGCCTGCACCTGCCTGTGCCGTGCAATTTGCTGCAGGTACCTCAACCTGAGATAGGCCTGATTAAAGTCCCTGCTGGAAAAAATAAACATCATCCGCTGGTAGGAATTCCTGTTGCGATGGGCATAGTAGATCATTCGGGCATAGGAATCACGCAGCTCTTTAAGTTCGTTTTCAAGGGCCGTCCTCTCCCTTTCCATGGCAGTAATACTGCGGTTGATGTAGCTTATTTCGTTGTTGATATTGTTTATAAGGCTTTGCCGGGTAGAGATCCTGTTGTTGAGAATTACCAGCTGGTTGAGACTGGTTTCGGCAGTAGTCTGGGTTTCGCGCAGCAATTGGTTGATAAGAGTAATTTCCTGCTCAATGCGCCTCTTATTTCGCTCCAGTTCTTCCCTGTCCTGGGCAAAAGCTGCAGATCCCAAAAGGGCAAGCACAAGGAGTACCAGCCCACTCATCACACCTTTTGATCCAACGAAAAAAGAAGAATACTTTTTGCTCATAATACCTGGAGTTTAATCCGTTAGCCTCACAGGGACATACCTTGCAGGCACCGAGAAGTCCATTCTCTGGGGGACGTTTAATGAGCTCCGTGAAAACGTCATTTCAAGGTTTGAACTGTTTCCCTGTTCAGCAAAGATAAGATTCAGCTCAGCAGGTAACAGCATTCCCCCAACACTTTCATACCTTCTGTAATCGGCTCTCAGTGCATTTCCTGAATGGGTATGCTCCATTATGTTGGTCCTGATGCGCATGTTTGACGGATCCACGGTGAGTACCTGCTGAATGGGATTCCCCAGGCCTGATTTACGATACCTGCCCGGGGCTTCCAGTCTCAGCAATCGTGGATCATCTTTTAGTAAGAACTGATCAGTGCGAAAATGGGGGAAGTCATTCCCCAGAATAAGTGCCTGCAGCATGTAAAAGTCCACATCGGCATTAAACATTTTACTCAGTGCCCCCAGATCACCATAGTAATAGGTAGATTCCATTCTGCTGATCACCCTGACACTGTCAGGAGTGATCAACGCCCTGGCAACTTCAATTCCAAGAATGGGAGCTACCGAGACATAAATAGCAGAATCTTTTCTGATTCGCATGGTGCCGGCAATGGAATGCCTGCGATCTTCCCATACAACAGTACCTGAAAACCGGGTGCTGAACCATTCAAAATCGGCCTGATTGCTGTGGATTTCTATCAATGTGAGATCTGCTGTGGAGAGTGGCCTGACATCAGGAACCATCTCCCTGGGGGCACGGCATCCATAACCAACCACCAATAGGGCAGCTATAATCAATAACAGGTTTATTTTTTTTCTGAAAATCATCAATATAATGGCTTAATAATCAAACAATTTATTCAATCAAACGACCTTCCCTTACCTTGTCTTCGAGAAATTCCGAAACCCCTTCCACATCATCGCCTTCTTTGTCCAGCTCCAGGGCCCGTTTCCAGTAAACCAGTGCCTGATCCTTTTCTCCAAGCTGGTACAATACATCTCCGTAGTGCTCAAGCACCACTGCATTGGGCTCCTCGGAATTGTCAATGGCTTTGCGGATCCATTTGCGGGCCTCTGCAAAGTCACCCATTTTATACTTTATCCATCCATAGGTATCCTGAAATGAGGCATTGTCGGGGTCAAGCTCCAGCGAGCGGGCCGACATCCGTAATGCTCTGTCCAGATCTGTCCCTCTTACAGAGAGGTAATAACTGTAATTATTCAGGGCATAGGCATCGTCGGGGTTAAGGTCAATGGCTCTCTGGTAATACCTGAACGACCGTTCATACTCATTCAGTTTGTAATAGGTATCTCCCAGCAAGGTGAAAAACTGTCCCTGCAGTTCATCATCGCCAAAAGAATACTCTTCGCCCATTCTGAAGGCCGAAACTGCCTCGTTAAAGTTTTTCAGGAAATAATGGGCAAGCCCGTTGAAGAAATACAACAGGGGTTGTTCAAAAAAGTATTCCAGTGCTTTTTCTGAGGTTTTGAGCATGCTTTCATAATCCTGCAGGCGGGCTTCTACATTGAGCAACTGCTGCCAGTAAGCCAGCTCTGTGGGATCGGCAATAGCAGCCTTGTGATAATGCTCCCAGGCATCCTCATAGTTTCCCTCCCGAAACAAAAAGTCGCCATGGATAGCCTGTGCCTGTGCATCTTCGGGGTGTACCTCGGTTAATATGCTGCAGAGTTCAAGGGCCTGTTCCAGATACGACGGGTCTTCATCACTGAGAAAATAATAGGAAACCATGATCCGCGATTTGCCATCTACTCCCAGTTCCGGACTTTTAAATGCTTCTCTTAGTTTGCTGAATGACTTCTCTGTTTCGCCTGTACTGCGATAATAGTCAGAAAGCAATAAAAGAGCCATGGGGTTATTGGGATGCAACTCCAGCATCTGGTTATAGATCTCATAGGTTTTTTCGGGCTGATCATTTTCTTCGTATAAACTGGCCAGCAACTCGAGGTATGCCAGTTCACCCGGAAAATAGGAAACCAGCTTTTTCGCTTCTTCCAGGGCCAGATCAACCCGCCCCATTTCCATGAATACCTGCTGTTTCTGCAGTGAAAGTTCATTGTTAAAACCACTTATCGACTCAATGTGCTCAAAAACCTGAATGGCTTTTTCATACCGCTCTAAATAAAGTAATGTACTGAGTATGCTTACCTGGATGTTGAGGTCGGTGGGAAACCTGCTTGCCAGTGACTCCTGCACTTTGAGCCCCTCTTCGTTTTTATTCTGGATGAAGTAAATATCAGCCAGCACCATATTGAAATATTTGTTGTCGGGATCCAGTGCCACTGCCCTTCTGGCAAATTCCTGGGCATCTTGCATATACCCCTGCTGGGCATGGAGCTTGGCAAGGTAATATAGTGCTGCGGAGTTGCGTGGGTCGGCCTTTGCTGCTTCGGCGTAAAGCAAAAGTGCTTCGGCATAATTGCCCAGCATCCTTTGTTTACCTGCCTCTATAAGCCGTGCCGTACTTTCCAGCTGCCTGATCTGGCTAACCTCTTCCACCTGTGAGGGATCCCAGGTTTGGGTTACCGTTTGTTCCTTGCTTCGGCATCCTGAAAAAAGGACTACCAGCGTAAGGGCAATAATGAGGATCTTTTGTGTCATCGGGTTACTATTATTGATTGTTACCGGGTTACCGGAAATGAGTTGTCAGGTGCTTTGCCGGGATTACTGGATCCCGGTATGACCAAAACCGCCAGCGCCACGAGCTGTTTCGCTAAGTTGCTCAACCTCAACAGGGATGATTTGTTCATGACGGGCAATAACCATTTGTGCTATGCGGTCTCCGGTATTTATTTCAAACTCTTCAGCAGACAAGTTGACCATGATCACCTTAATCTCGCCACGATAGTCTGCATCAATGGTGCCGGGAGAATTTAATACGGTAACACCTTTTTTCACAGCCAGACCGCTCCTGGGCCTTACCTGGGCTTCATACCCGGGAGGTAGCTCTATATACAAGCCAGTGGGGATCAATGCCCTTTCCAGGGGTTTTAATAGTACAGGGGTATCGCAAAAAGCACGAAGATCCATCCCGGCAGAAAAAGGTGTTTCATAACCCGGTAAAGGATTGGTAGATTTATTTACAATTTTTACTTCCATAAAAAAGATTTGCTTGATCGTTTGGTGTTGTAAGAGACAAAAGTACGGAAAAAATCAGTGGGAAAGCAGTGATTTAAGAAGCCTTGGGCTAAAGGATCCGGGTTTTTTGTATAGCTAAAAGATCATTCTTCGTACTCTTCGTAATAATCGTCTGTAAGTTCTTCGTCTCTGGCTGCCATCCATATCTCTTTTTCATCATAATAGACAAGGTTCTGAATCCCTTCAATAACGTCAAGAATTCCCCGGTTATTATTGCTGAGGACAATAATTGTGGTATGATCGTCCAGAAATCTTTTAAAGCTGGTTCTGAAGCCGTGCCAGCGACCCGGATGATGAACAATGGGTTTGTCAAGGTAGGTCTGAAGCCTCCATCCGAGTCCGTAATTTACCAGCGAGTCGTTATTGAGGCGGGCATTCTCAAAGGCTTGCTGCCATGCGCTGGGGGGCAACAGCTCGCTGCGATAAAGGGCCTGATCCCATTTGAAAAGGTCGTGAACAGTAGAAAAAATACCTTTGTCGCCCAGGGGGCCATCCAGATTGTCGTCGGGGATGATAATATGCCGGCCCCTCCACTGCCTGTAACCATAGGCACGATTGTCCATTGCAGGGGGGGCGTGGAGATCATACACAAACGATCTGTTCATCTCCAGGGGATCAAAAATACACTGGTGGATGTAATCGCGGTAAGACAACCCTGAAACTTCCTCGATGAGCAATGCCAGAAAAACGTAACCCGTATTGGAATAATCAAAGCGCTGGCCTGGGGTGAAATTCAAGGGGCGGGGATGCCTCAGGAACAGGTCAAGGATATCCCGGCTGGTGGGCAGGGACCTGCTTCGCCAGTGCCGCTCCACCATCCACATATAATTCTGAAGGCCCGATGTGTGATTGAGCATTTGCCGGATGGTAATGTTATCGTAGGGAAAATCGGGCAGATGCTTTTTTACCTTGTCATCAACAGAAAGAAACCCTTCTTCCTGGAGCATAAGGATGGCAGTTGCGGTAAAGGTTTTCGTGATGCTGGCCAGCTGAAAGGTTGTTTCGATGTCCATGGGCACCGACCTGGTGAAAGAACTGAATCCAAAGGATTTTTCATAGATCAGCATCCCGTAGCGGGCCACCAGCACATTGCCGTTGAACTGGTTGTCGATCATCAGGCGGGTGATCTGATGATCCAGAAACTCCAGCTCTTCTTCCGAGTAAAAGAACCCTGAATGCAACCCGGCATGAGCATATTGCCCTTTAAAAAGCCGGGCGTAATAACTGTTTTCAACCCGGGGAAAGGAGCCAAAAAGCAAAATGACAACACAAAACAGGTACTTCCAGACCACGGGAACCCTGATATGCAGGTTCCGGATCTTTTCTGTAACGGCGATCAGTGTATAAAAATTAAAGGGGCCCATTCACTGAATTATGTAAGAAATATAACTTTAAATACAGCTGCTTCAGCCGTTTAGCCCACAAAAAACGCAACTGTTTTACCCTGCAAAATTAATCACTCCTGGCGATTTATTAGTAAATACGAAAAAAAATGAGAAATAGTTTTTGAGAAAAGAAAAAATTACTAATTTTGCATCCACTTAAGCCGCTCATAGAAATACAAAGAATTTATCAATAATACATTCCTCCTTAGCTCAGTTGGTTAGAGCATCTGACTGTTAATCAGAGGGTCCTAGGTTCAAGTCCTAGAGGAGGAGCAGCACACCCACTATCGCATTTAATCATGGTTAGTGGGTTTTTTTATGTGCTTTATTTAATTGATCTACTCAGAATCGGCTGATAAATACTATGTAGGATTTAGATGCCTTTCGAAATTCGCTACAAATCTCAGTGACTATCTTCGAAAATGTTACAAAGAAAACATTAAATCAAGATGGCCTTTACAGCTAATGGGTTAGTTGTTGGTAAGGCCATATTGTTATTCTTTCTTCCCTTTAAAAAAGAACGCTCCCAACGAACCACTTACTAATCCTTGAAATGGACCTAACCACAAGTTTGATTGTTTCATTAGTTCGATAGCAGATGAAGGTGAGAAGGGCTTCAATAATATTGTTAAAGATACTGCCACCAAATAAATAAGAGACAAGCTGAATGAAAGCCTGAAAAAGAATCTGTCAACTGTTTGTAGTTTTTCTCCATTTCCGGTTGCGTCCAATACAAGTACACCGATGATTAGCGAGAGGGTCGGCATAATCGTTGGTAAAAACCATGCCCATGCTTCTGAAACATCCTCCCCATAACGACCAGTAATTGATTGGATGAACAGGACTAAGAATATGAGTCCCGCACCCGTAAACCAAAGCACTGCCAAACGTCTTTTTGATTTTTCCCATGAAATTTGCATAATTATTCCTCCATTAGTTTTAATAAGCCAGCTCTTTCCAAATGATCTTTACCTCTTAAATGACTTGGCAATGAAAGTTTAGGTTCTCTGGATTCCTCCTTTTTGAATTCATATATAAGCGCATAGGTCCTAAAATCTTGCGTGTACTCCTGATTTCCAACTGAAGACGGCAGTGCAATTAGTCCATCTCTCAGCCAGTTCATGGCTTCACTTCTACTAACAGTTATGTCTGACTGCGAAAAAGGGTGCGGAGTAATTACGAAAACAACAATCCGAAAAAAACCTGGATTAGCAAAAAAAAGAGCATTAATGTATTCTCTCAAAGAAAACTTACGAAGGTGTCCTACCTCTAAAGACCAACGATCTGGCTCTGTCTTAGGAGTGCCATCAAAGTTGATTTGCTCTAATCGGGTGACAATAGCAAACCCTCCAGGCACTGCATAATAACTCATTTCTCCATAGCCAGAGTCATCCAGTGCCCGCTTCAAAACTTCGTCGACATCTTTTAATAGTGTAAAATCACATTGAGACTTTCT
>SLIL01000086.1 GCA_007135645.1 Bacteroidales bacterium | reverse complement strand
TCTCTCCCTCCCGCATGGGTGAAATGGGGGTACTACCGTTGCAGATCATAACAGCCATCAACGATAATATTTCAACGGTATATCCCGGAGCACTGCATTATGGCAACCAGAGACTCAACCTGGCAGTCAATGGCCAAATTGAAAATGCCACTTGCCTTGAAAATATCCCTGTCAAAGGTCTTGACGGATCCGTTTTTAAGCTCTCCGATCTTGCAGAAATCAGTGAAACCTATTCTCATCCGCCGCGAAACAACCTGCACGTAAATAATAAGCAGGCCATTGCCATCAGCCTCTCCATGGAGTCGGGCGAAAACATCATCGAAGTGGGGAAAAGGGTGGAGAAACGCCTGGAAGAGTTACAGGAAGGGATCCCGGCAGGCTATGAGTTTCATAAAGTGTTTTTTCAGCCTGATCTTGTAAAGTCTGCCATCGACGGGTTTATGTTCAGCCTGGTTGCATCTGTAGTAATAGTGATCCTGGTGCTTATGCTTTCCATGGGTTGGCGAAGCGGTTTTATTATTGGTATGGGGCTGGGCCTTACCATCCTGGCTACTTTTCCCATATTGCTTGCCACGGGCGGCACTCTTCAGCGCATATCGCTGGGGGCATTCATTGTGGCTATGGGTATGCTTGTTGACAATGCCATCGTGGTGCTCGACGGTATCCTGGTGGATTATCGCAGGGGAAAGAAGCGTCCGAATGCACTCATTGACCCTGCCCGTCGCACAACCTGGCCTTTGTTTGGTGCCACTTTTATCGCGGTGGCAGCGTTCCTGCCTGTTTTCCTGTCGGAGGATGCCGCCGGCACCTATGGGCGCGACCTGTTTGTTGTGCTGTGCATTTCCCTGTTTATCAGCTGGGCCCTCGCCATGACCCAGGTGCCCCTTTTTACCGGAAAGATGATCCGCAATATCCCTGCAGCAAAAAGTGAAGAGGAGTTGTTTGCCGGTTGGGGATACAGGAACCTGCGTATCCTGCTGGGCAAGCTTCTGCATTATAAAACAGCAACATTGGTGGTTGCAGCATTGTTGCTGGCCCTGGCAGCCTACAATTTCCAGAATGTTAAAAATGCTTTTTTCCCTGACTTTAACTACAACCAGGTTTATGTGGAATACCGGTTGCCGGCAGGAAGCAGCCCACAGCGTGTGAATGAAGACCTCCAGAGCATTACAGGTCATTTACTGGGCCTGGAGGAAGTAACGTTGGTGGTATCGAGCCATGGGCAAACCCCTTCGCGGTATTGCCTGGTGCGCCCCATGGGTGAAGCCGGGGACAACTATGGAGAGCTGATCATCAATTTTACAGACTATGAAACCATGCTGAGGATGAGGCCCATTGTTGAAACATACCTCCATGAAAACTATCCTGATGCCCGCACCCGCCTTCGTAAGTACAATCTATCCATCAAGTCATCCCACACTGTTGAGGCAGAGTTTTCCGGACCCGATCCTGCTGTATTGCGCGATTTGAGCCGGCAGGCACAGGAGATCCTTTTCCGGAACCCCTATGCCGATCCCTATACCATTGAAGATGACTGGGAGCCCATGGGAAAGGTGCTTACGGCAAATTACATACAGCAGGCCGCGATCAGGGCCGGCACCTCACGCCAGGATGTAAGCAATGCCCTGCTGGCAGCTACCGACGGCTTGCCTGTGGGTGAATATTTTGAAGGGCAAACCCGGGTGGGGATCATGCTGAAATTACGCAACAGTGACGGATCGCAGATAGAAAACCTGCAGGATATCCCCGTATGGAGCATGCTACCAGACCCATCATCCCTCAACGAGCAAACCATTCAGGAGCTGTTCATGGGCATTACTTCCATGGATGACCTGATGAAAGAAGTGGTGAGCCCTGTTCCGCTAAGTGCCGTTACCAGTGGCATCGAGCTGGAATGGCAGGATCAGGTGGTACGCAGGGTAAATGGCCGCAGGGCTATCCAGGTGCAGTGCGAGCCATTGCATAATTACAGCCCTGAGCAGGTGCGCCAGGCCAGCCTCAGGGAGATAGAAGCCATCCCATTGCCCCCGGGCTACACTCTTACCTGGGTAGGCGAATACGAATTGCAAAGCGAAGCGTTGCACAATATTTTCAGGTTCCTGCCCATTTCCATTTTGCTCATCATCATCACGCTGATCCTGCTGTTCAATGACTTCCGAAAACCTATTATCGTGCTCATCTGCATTCCCATGGCGTTTACGGGCATTGTGCCAGGAATGATCCTCAGCGGCCAGCCCTTTACTTTTATGGCCATCGTGGGCTCCTTTGGACTGATGGGGATGATTGTAAAAAATGCCATTGTGCTGCTCAATGAAGCAGAATTGCTTATTGCCTCAGGAGTTGAAAAGTACCAGGCCCTTATCGATGCTACCATTTCACGTGCCCGACCGGTATTGCTGGCATCCATAACCACCATACTGGGGATGTTGCCCCTGCTGTCCGATCCTATGTACGCGAGCATGGCCGTAGCTATTATCAGCGGTTTGCTGGTAGGTACACTTATCACCCTGATCTTTGTGCCCATACTTTACGCGGCCTTTTTCCGTGTTAAACCCCCAAAACCAGAAATTCAATCATAACATCCCATGAACAAGATTTTATCCATATCGCTCCTGCTTCTATTCTTTTGGGTTTGCGATATTTCCGCACAGCAGGTATTAACACTTGAACAAGCCAGGCAGCTGGCCCTGTCGCAAAATGAAGACCTGCGAATTGCAGCCAAACAGCATGAACATGCCCGTCAACAAAGAGCTGCCGCACGCACCCTCTGGCTGCCCTCATTTTCGGCATCGGGCACCGGAGTTTACCAGGACAGGGATATTGACATGGAAATGATCCTTCCCACAAAAGTTCCCGATCCTGTTACCGGGGAGTTAAAGCCCAACGTCGTGATCAACCCCAACACGGGTTTCCCCGTTTTCGGGGCCGATGGGCTACCTTTGTTCAACGTATATGCCTGGTTACCCCTCAACATCAGCCTCAGCGGTGCCTACCTGCTGGAGGCCACGGTAGAGCAACCCCTGTTTACCGGAGGTAAGATCCTGACCGGTAACCGTATGGCGAGTATCGGAGTGGAAATGGCCTCTGAAAATATTTTACTCCAACGAATGAACACAATTGCCCATACCGATGAGGCCTACTGGACCTTTATCTCGGTGACACAGCAGGTAAAGCTGGCAGGCCAGGCAGTGGAGATGCTTGAAGAAGTGGTAGAACTGGCGCGAAACAGTGCTGAGGTGGGGATGACCAGCCAGAACGACCTGCTCAGGGCACAAGTAGAGTATAACAAGGCAAAACTCAATCTCCAGAAAGCCAGAAACGGGCTTGAACTCAGCAGGATGAACCTGTGCAGAATAACCGGATTGCCTTTTGATACCCCGATCATTGCCGCTGATACAGTTTTGAATACAAATGAGCCATTGCCCGGTAACCTGAGCACCATCAACATTGAGCAAAGACCCGAATACCGGCTCATGGAGCAAAACATCCGGATGAGCGAACAGAATATCCGGATGGTGCGTGCCGACTACCTCCCCACCGCGGGCATCAGGGCAGGATACAACCATGTGGGAGGTATTGAGCTTAGTGGGGAGGGCTTTGATAATACCAGCTTCAACGTAATCGGTTCAGTAAGAATCCCGCTGTTTCACTGGGGGCAAGGCATGCGTAAAGTGAATGCAGCCCGTATTGAGATGGAGATGCAGCAACTGGAGCTGGAAAAGAACAGCAAGCTGATGCAACTGGAGGCTGAACAGGCCCGTCTGAACCTGCTGCTGGCACTGGAGCGTATAAGAATGAACGAAAGTGCCCTTGAACAAGCGGAGGAAAATCTTCGTGTAAGCCGCGACAATTATGAGCTGGGAATGGAAACCATGTCAGACCTGCTCATGGCACAAACCCACTGGCAACAGGCTTACAGTGAGCTCATTGAGTCCCGGGCCGATTACCGGCTTAAAGAAACTGAATGGCTCAAAGCAACCGGTATGCTGAACCCATAGCTGCCCTGGACAACCTGCCAAACAGATTTGGCAAGCCCATCACACGCTATGGCGAAAAACCATTACTTTTGACAACCTATTACTAAACAGTCCCTGACAATGAACAACAGCGACCTCCATTTTATAAGCCGGCTATCTGACTATACGGTACAAAGCTTCCTTACGCGGGTGGCCCTGGTGAGTGGCACGGCGGCCCTGTTCCTGTTCATGGCAGTGAGTGTCGCCGGTGATGCCAGCATCGATGTAACCCTCTTTCAATACCTGCGCACCATGGTGATCTTCAATATCATCACCGAGGGAAATGTATTTTTTGATCATCTGGCTGAAAAATACCTGCCCATTCCCGAGAAGATCAGCCTGCGCCTGATACTGCATATTGTCATCAGCCTGTTTCTGGGGGTGGTGGTACTGTCCACCTTTATTCTCACGGGCGAAATGGCCCTGTTTTTTGTGCATCCCCTTTTTCAATTGATGATCCTTTTCGGGTTGATTTTTATCTTTATCCTGATCCTGATGTCAGTAACCATGCGCATCATCGAAAAATGGATCCATTCCATCCGGCAACTGGAAGAGCTGAAAAACCTGCAGCTTGCCAGCGATTATCAATCCCTTCAGGCGCAGCTCAACCCACACTTCCTGTTCAACAACCTCAGCGTGCTTAAATCCATGATCACCTATGAGCCTGATGCAGCGGTGCAGTTTACCCAGAATTTTACCGATGTTTACCGCTATGTGCTGGAAAGCAAGGACAAAAAAACCATTAAGTTATCGGAGGAACTGGAATTTATGGAAGCTTACACCGCTTTGCATAAAGAACGCATGGGGGCATCGCTGGGCATAAAAACCAGCATCAGCAAGGATGCCCTGAAAAAGGAGATCCCTCCCATGGCACTGCAACTGCTGGTGGAAAATGCACTGAAACACAACATCGCACTTAAAGATGCACCGCTGCAGATTGCAATAGAGGCCAGAAGTGATTCTATAACGGTAACCAATAACCTGAACCCCAAGGAATCGGACTTTTCTGAAAAAACCGGCCTTAAAAACCTTTCAGAACGCTATGCGTTGCTCACTACCAAACCAGTAAAAGTAAGGCATGAGGAAGAAACATTTGAAGTGGAAATACCTTTATTATGAGCCCGGATATAACCATACTGCTTATTGAGGATGAAGCCCATAATATTCGGCTTTTGCAGGGGATGATCACTAAACTGCGTCCCCACTGGAAAGTAGCAGCCACTTTTGAAAGTGTTAAGAGCACCGTGCAATGGCTTAAGGGCAACCCCTTGCCCGACCTCATTTTCATGGACATCCAGCTGGCTGACG
>SLIL01000048.1 GCA_007135645.1 Bacteroidales bacterium | reverse complement strand
GTAACGGGTTGTGCATTTACATTCTGATATACCGGGCAAATGGGTGCATTGAAAGCGGTTTCATTGATGGCTTGTGCCAGTTCCAGGCGTGCAGGCTCCATAAGGGGTGAATGGAAAGCACCACCTACTTTCAGCGGAAGGGCACGTTTGGCACCGGCTTCCTTGAGTTTTTCGCATGCCAGGTCTATTCCTTTCATGCTTCCGGAAATTACCAGCTGCCCGGGACTGTTGTAATTGGCAGGGACCACCACATCCTCTATAGCAGCACAAACATCTTCCACTACCTGATCTTCCAGGCCTATGATAGCTGCCATGGTAGAAGGCTCTGCCTCACAAGCCTTTTGCATGGCCTGGGCACGCTTGCTTACCAGCACCAGCCCATCTTCAAAGCTGAGGGCTTTGGCTGCCACCAATGCTGAAAATTCTCCCAGCGAATGACCTGCCACCATATCGGGATTAAACTCTGCACCCAGGGTGTGGGCCAGGATAACCGAATGCAAAAAAATGGCCGGCTGCGTTACTTTGGTCTGGCGAAGATCCTCATCGGTTCCTTCGAACATAAGATCGGTAATGCGAAACTGCAATAACTCATTGGCCTTTTCAAACATGGCTTTGGCATCGGCAGAACCATCGTACAAATCTTTTCCCATTCCAACAAACTGTGCTCCCTGTCCGGGAAATACAAACGCTTTCTTCATATTCTATCAGATTTTTTGGTTTAAACTTGTGCAAAATTAGGTATTTTTACAAGACAGCCCGCCACAAAAAAAGGCCCCGGAAAGGGCCTTTTTCGAAAATGAACTGAACTTACAATCAAAACTAAACCAAACTAATGAAGATTAGATCCTAATAAATGAATAAATTCTGCGCGGGTTTTATCGGTAAGAAATGCCCCTGTAAAATCAGAGGTGGTGGTTACCGAATTTTGTTTCTGGATGCCCCGCATCATCATGCACATGTGGTGTGCTTCGATTACCACAGCAACACCGAGGGGCTTGAGGGTATCCTGAATGCAATCCTTTATTTGTGTTGTGAGCCTCTCCTGCACCTGGAGCCTCCTGGCAAAAGCATCCACCACTCGGGGCAACTTGCTCAAACCAACAATATATCCGTTGGGTATATAAGCTACATGGGCCTTGCCGATAAAGGGCAGCATATGGTGCTCGCACATGGAGTAAATTTCAATGTCTTTCACCACTACCATTTGACGGTATTCTTCCCTGAACATGGCCGAGCGCAATATTTCAGCAGGGTCAAGATCATATCCGTGGGTAAGAAACTGCATGGCCTTGGCCACCCTTTCGGGGGTTTTCTCCAGCCCTTCGCGGGTGGGATCTTCGCCAATCAGTTCAATGATGTTGTAGTAGTGACTTGACAATGCCTTTATAGTGCGAGGATTGTACTGGTCTATTTTTTCGTAGCCATCCATGCTGTTTTCTATAGCCATCTGGCGGTTTATTTCTGCTGACATCGTGTAGTTATTTAGTTATAGGTTGTGTTACTTATTTATTTGATGATCTATGATTTGCCATAATACTCGGCAAAGTTATTCTCAGTTTCTGATATTTTTACGCAGTGCATCCGGGCACCAAGATCTTTCACGGGTTCTTCCAGCTCATTCCATATTGCTATGGCCAGGTTTTCGGTAGAAGGGATCACCCCTTTCATAAAATCCACCTCAAGGTTCATGTTTTTGTGATCGAGTTTTTCTGTGATCCGTGTTTTAATGATTTTACTCAGATCTTTCAGGTTCACCAGAAACCCCGTTTGCGGATCCACCTCCCCTTTCAGGGTTACATAAAGAACGTAGTTGTGACCGTGCCAGTTGGGATTGGAACATTTCCCGAATACCTGCAGGTTTCTGTCATCGTCCCACTCAGGCCGGAAGAGGCGGTGCGCTGCGTTAAAGGTTTCCCTGCGGGTAATATAGATCATGATAAAAATATTTTGATTATTTGTTTTATTTCTTGTTTTTCAAAACTTTACACTCACAAAAGTAAAGATTTTAAAGATTACAATTTTACGACAACCATAGCGAAAGAATATTTAAGTAAATTTGCACACCTCACAATATGATTTTGTTTAATGATTTCAATCACAAACTTAAACAAACCCAAAATGCAAAGGTTCATTGGTTTGACAATAAATTTTGATATTTCTGGCATACTTCAAATAAAAGCCTGATTATCAAAACAGTAATTCGGGGTGTAGCGCAGCCCGGTAGCGCGCTTCGTTCGGGACGAAGAGGCCGGAGGTTCGAATCCTCTCACCCCGACTTTTTAAAAAACAGTTAATATCTCTCTCACCTTTCTCCTAAAGAGGCCGAAGGTTTGAACCGAGGAGCATAGTCGACGAGCTCATGAGGGCGAATGCCCGAATAATCCTCTCACCCCGACCAAACAAAAATAAACCCGACTGCCAAAGCAGGCGGTGGCCAAAATAAAAAGGAAAATACGGACATGCACGATGTTTTCTTTTTTGTTTTGACCAGTATAAAAACAATACTGCCAAGTGTGTTATTTTCCCTTTTTCTTTTTGGTTTTTTGCTTCTCATCAGGCAGCCCTCTGTCAATGCTCAATTCCGGGTCTTGCATCTCATCCAATCTTTCAGAAGCCACTTGTGCTAACCATAGTTTAAATGGCTCGGCTTTGGGTGAGGGTATAGACTGAATAAGGCGTAATAACTGTTCTGTATCGGCAACATCGGTTTGGTAATATTTACCATCTGAAGATTTCATTTTCAGTTGTCCGATTTTTTCGGACAACTCACTGCCTTCCTTTTTTAACTTGGCTTTCAGATCGCTCCAATATTTTCTTGGGCGGTCAGTTCCGGTAAGAATTTCTATTACATCCACAATAGAAATATACCATTTTTCCTTTTCAGCATCCCAAACGGTGCGCACTTGCTTTTCTTCAAATATTTTAATGGCGGTTTCTTTGGTCATACGTAGTAATGTTATGTGTTCTCAATGATGTTTATTAGCTCGCTTTTTTTTAGCGGTTTCGCGAATCGTCATTCAATATTACTGCTAATTATCTGTGCCTTCTATTATGGCGATTTCCTCTTCGGTCAGTCCATAAAGTTCAAAAACCAGCCGGTCAATTTCATAGTCTATTTCAGAAATATTATACTGAGGATTGTTTTTAACCTGACCCTGTATTGTATCCACCAATTCAATTATCCTGTCTTTTAAGGAGTTATGATCAACTACAACAGGAATCTGCTCAATATACTGCCTTATAAACCGCATGTATCCTCCCCTGATTGAAGAGGTCATATTGGAGTAAAAGAAATGCACCAGCCTGGAGTTGAGCAGCCCGAGAAGAAATTTGTCATTTGTGGGGATGATATAGGCGGTATTTACCGAGTATGCCTTTTGCAAATCCAACAAACATTCTGCCCTTAGTGCAATATCCGGCAACATAATCTTATCCTTCTCAAACTCTTCGTAATAATCACAAGCCCTCAGTTCCCACCAGTAATTCCCTTTATCATGCCGTGCTTTTGCCCTTTCTTCAAACTGCTGAAGATATTCCATTATAGCAGGATACTTGCTTTTCATCTTTGAAAAAGCTGCTTTTTCTTCCTGCTTCCCAAACCATTTGCTGGTATCACCATTTTTAAATAGAATCAAATACTTATCACTTACCGGCTGTTGATACCTCTTAATATCCCTTCCGGCAAGAAACGGTTTGATGATCTCCTGGCTTGACGGATCATCAGCAATGAGACTGTCCCGGGTTTGGGCATCGACAACAAAGGCTTCATTGAGACCCGTTAGTAAACCCCGGTAGATTTTCCCGCTAACATATTCACCCAGGGGAACCCCCTTTCTGCGGATTTTGGCCAGCAGTTTCTGAACTCTTGCATCTGTGAGCGTCCAGCCTTCTTCGGACAATTCTTCTGACAGTATTTCGATACGGTTTTCAGCAAGATAAAGCTCAATGCCATTGGGAAAATCAAGATTATCAACATTGACCGCACTGAATTTTTTTACAGGTTTTCCCTTTTTCAATTCTATAATACAAGGGTAAGTAGTCGCTTCATCGAATACGGGCAAATCCCCAAAATCAATGATCTGCTGAACAGAATTGTCCTTGATGAAATTTCGCAGCTTTTTGCCATAGCTTGCCCGCATCCATTTATTGGGAATAATGAAAACAAAATCCCCTCCCGGTTTTAGCAAACGCATACCCAACTCTACGAAATACACGTAAAGATCGGCAGTACCGGTAAATGTTTCATGGTACTTTTGGCTGAGATACTCTTTTATTTCAGACAATTCTTCCTGTCTGATGTATGGTGGGTTACCTATAACCAGGTCAAAACCAATGAAATCCCCATTCTCATTTAGCACCTCGGGAAATTCAAACCGCCATTCAAAACTTGCCTCTAAAATCTTATTGTTTTTGTTCTCTTCAAATTTCCGGGTAAGTGTACTTATTTCTTTTCTGAGATCAGCTTCTTCCTTTTCTCTTTGTTTTTGGAGCTTCTTTTCTGATTTGCCATAGGGTGTTTCGGGTTCAAAGAGAAAAGTTCCTGAAAACCTATGGTACAGTTCATTTCCTAATTTATCCAGTCGCTTTTTGATTGGGTCATTTATGCGAAACTCCGTGGAGCAGTCCTGCTTTATTTTTAGGATGAGCTTCTCCATGGCTCTTTTCTCATCTTTGGTTCTGGCATTTCTGTAAGCGGACACGGCAATACGGTAGCTTTCAACACTCCAATTACTTGTTTTCAAAACTTTCTTCAAATCCGCATCCAGTGAGAACCTGCTGATAAGGGAATTACCACACTTGATGTTGATGTCGATATTGGGCAGGGTTTCCAGTTCGGTATAGTGGGTTTCTGCTTTGTAATAGGCATTTTTAAGCAATTCTATCCACAGGCGCAGGCGGCATATTTTCACGGAGTTGGGATTGATGTCCACACCAAACAGACAGTTTTCAATCAACACCTGTTTTTCATGGAACAGCGCCTCCTGTACGCGCTGGCTCTCCTGATCACCGGGAATGTAGCGAAACAATGGCTCATCATCCAACACCGTGCGGCTGATTGCAAGCTCATCGTTCACCACTTCCACCGTATATCCGCTTATGGAACGACCGTTGCGGTCTTGCAGGATGTTGAGGCGGTATTTAATGGCGATCAATTCATTGAGGCAGGATACAAGGAAATGGCCGGAACCCACGGCGGGGTCAATAATACGCAGGCTGTTGACGATGACATTGGCTTCCATGCGGGCTGCTTCCCTGCCTTCGGGATGATTGCGTATGAAATGGTTCAGGTCTTCCTGCAAGTCGGCAAAGGTTTTACAATTCCAGCCT